>CACYQK010000015.1:0-27638 GCA_902776495.1 uncultured Ruminococcus sp.
CGGGCGCAAAAGCCTCGGCGTTTCCTCGGCAAGGGTGAGCACCGTGCTCTCTACTCCGACAGCGCAGGCTCCGCCGTCAAAAACCGCGTCGATCCTGCCATCCATATCGTTAAGGACATGCTGCGCGGTGGTCGGGCTCGGCGAGCCCGAAAGATTGGCGGAAGGCGCCGCAAGAGGAATATTTGCCGCGCTGATTATCGCGCGCGCCGACGGGTGACTCGGAAACCTGATCGCAACGGTATCAAGTCCTGCCGAAACCTCATCGGGGATGATGTCTCCCTTTTTCATAATGATAGTGAGCGGTCCCGGCCAAAATGATTTGGCAAGCTTTACCGCTGATTCGGGGATCTCTCTGACCAGCTTAAAGCGCTCTATATCCTCAAAATTCGCTATGTGGACGATCAGAGGATTGTCGGCGGGTCTGCCCTTTGCCTCAAAGATCTTGGCTACCGCTTTGCCGTTGAGTGCGTCGGCCGCAAGCCCGTAGACCGTCTCGGTAGGGATCGCGACAAGTCCGCCGTTTTTGAGCACTCCGGCAGCGATTATTATATTGTCAGGCGTATTGCTCAGTTTAAGTGTGTTCATTGATATCAAACCCTATTGTAGGGGCGACCATTGGTCGCCCGCGGGCGTGCAATGCACGCCCCTACATTTATTAATTGTTTTCTATGCTTTCTTTCAGCTTTTCGGCTCTGTCGGCGGTGATGAGTGCGTCGATAACCTCGTCGAGATTGCCGTTGAGAATGTCCTCCAGCTTGTACAGAGTCAGTCCTATCCTGTGGTCGGTCAGTCTGCCCTGCGGGTAGTTGTAGGTGCGGATGCGCTCCGATCTGTCGCCCGTGCCGACCTGAGATTTGCGGCTTTCAGCGATCTCATTAGCCTGCTTATCCTGCTTTTCCTTTAACAGACGGCTTTTGAGAACTTTAAGCGCCTTGTCCTTGTTCTTATACTGGCTGCGCTCGTCCTGACATTCCACGACCGTACCCGTCGGCAGGTGGGTTATGCGGATAGCGGAGCTCGTTTTGTTGATATGCTGACCGCCCGCGCCGCTTGAGCGAAAGGTGTCGATCTTCAAGTCCTTGGGGTCGATCTCAAGCTCTACGTCCTCAGCCTCCGGCAAGACAGCGACTGTGGTAGTCGAGGTGTGAACTCTGCCTTGGCTTTCGGTCTCGGGCACGCGCTGAACGCGGTGGACTCCGCTCTCGTACTTAAAGCGCGAATAAGCACCCTCGCCGTTTATCATAAATGAAATTTCTTTGTAGCCGCCGAGCTCGGTCTCGTTTGCGTTGATGACCTCTACCTTGTAGCCGCGTTTTTCGGCGTACATAGAGTACATTCTGAATAGCACCGCAGAGAACAGCGCAGATTCCTCTCCGCCGGCGCCGCCGCGTATCTCGATGATAACGTTGCGCTCGTCGTTGGGATCCTTTGGCAAAAGCAGAATCTTCAGCTCCTCGGAGAGCTTTTCGATATTCTCCTTTGCCTCTTCAAGCTCGGCCTGCGCGAGCTCCTTAAATTCGGGGTCGGCGGACGAATCCTCTAAAATATCGAGGCTTTCTTTCTCGGACTGAACCGCCGCCTTGTAGTCGCGGTAGGTCAGCACAAGCTCCTCGATAGACTTGATCTCTTTCATTATCTTTTGATATTCCTCGGGGTCTGAGGCGACCGACGGCTCGTAAAGCCGCGAGTTGAGCTCGGAATACCTCTTGTCAAAAATCTCTATTTTTTCAAACATCATTTACTCCACAATAATACGTTTTATGTTTTTCTCGATTTTTTGGCGCGGAACCATAACCTCGCGCCCGCACTTATCGCAGCGTATCTTAATATCCATACCTGTTCGCAGGACGGTAAAAACCTTTCCTCCGCAGGGATGCTGCTTTTTCATTTCTATTTTATCATTGACGCTTATTTCCAAGAAAAACACCTCTTCATAGCTATACAGATTATATTATACTACATAATCGCGTTTATTTCAAGCGATGATATAAGTCGCCGCCAATGTAAATTCGAGCCTTTGCAATAGACATTTTTTAATTATTGTGATATAATTATTGTGATATTATATTATAAAAAAAATTTTAAAAACCATCAAACCTTTTTCCGGTTTATGAGTCCTTTTTAATGAACAGGGTAAAACACAGGGGCAAGTGAAAGCATTATGAGCAAGCAGCCAAAATATAAAATAGACAACTCAAAGCTAACGCGTCTGGTTGAAAAAGCAAAACGCGGCAACCAAAAAGCGCTGGATGAAGTCGTCAATATGATAAGCGGATATATTAATTACTACAGTCTTACCATATTGGGCGACGAAGAACAGGCGAAGGACGCGGTTCAGGATATTCTGCTTACTATGCTGAAAAAAATAGATTCGCTTGAAGATCCCAAGGCATTTTTGGGTTGGATCAAAACAGTGACCGCAAATCACTGTAAAACAAAGCTCACCCGCTCGAAGGACAACATCAGCTTGGATGACGGCACCTGGGAGCTCGCCGACTGCAGCGATCAGATTTGTCCGTCCAAAGCCGCGGAAACCAAAGAGGTTTGCGCCTTGGTAAGAGAAGCGGTCAAAGCATTGCCGCAGCTTTTGCGTGAAAGCGTGATGATGTTCTACTTTAATCAAATGAGCGTAAGGCAAATCGCCGACATCTTAGAGGTAAACGAAAACACCGTCAAAAGCCGATTATATTCGGCGCGCAAGACAATGAAGAAATACCTTGAACAGCACGGCGGCTCTGCCCTTGCTTCATGCGCGATACCGCCTATGTCGCTCCTGTCGTTCAGCCTGATCGAGGGCGCGGAACAGCAGCAGGGTATCCTCATACCCTATGTTGCTAAATCGGGAGAGGTAAAGCTGGCTTCGGTAAATCCCGCTCCCGCGGCGACTGCGGCGAGCACGATCCCGATAAAGGCTGTGATCGCCGGAGCGGCTTGCTTGGCGATAGCCGGGGTCGTCGGTACCGCGGCGAATCTCGGTTCATCGGGCGGAGGCACGACTAAACCTGTTCAAGCAACAACATCCGCGGCGATCAATCACAATGAACAGCAAACCACCCACAATGTACAGCAAACCACCGAAACACAAAAGATCGAACCGGATGCTGAAACTCATACCACAGTCTCAGTCCCGAAAATCAAAAATAATACCGAACAAAAAAATGAAATCACAGAACCGCCTCAAAAGGAGGAAAATTCTGCCCCGGCGAACGTTCCAAATGCACCTCGCACCACCGAAAAACCAACGCCCGCCGTAACCGAGCCTACAGAACCTGACGAAAAAATCACGGCTACCTTCAACATCACGGTAAATAAAAAGGATTTTAGCAACGGCAACCAAAAATTCTTCTGCGAAATCTACGACGAATCTAATGGATACCTTGTTATAAGGCGCGCTCCTTTGAAGCAAGTCGGCAGCTCGGATACTTGGAGATTTGAATTTGATAAGCAATATGAAAAGGTCGTTATGTACGCCGGCAGAAAGTACAGCATAACCTTTTATGACGATACGGGAGCGGCTGCTGCACCGCTGACGATCGACTCGTTCGATATCTCAAAGGAGTACAAAGCCGTTTCCACGGGCAGATATATACACGACGATATTACAGGCGCAAATTATCCGCTTTACAAGTGGACTTAAAATATTATTTATGAAAGGATGTTATTTATGAAACAAAAAATCAAAAAACTGATCTCCGCAGCTCTTGCTGTTTCCGCTGTTCTTTCAGCTTTTACGGCGAGCTTGGAAGTCTCCGCGTCGGAGGTCCCTGCCGACGAGCACAAGTATATAGACATAATGATCGACAGTAATACTTTCAGAGATTTTGATACTATGTACCTTTATCTTTACGACGCGACCGACGAAAAACCGGTGGTAAAATGGGGTTCTAAGAACAGCGTTATGACCGGGGAAACGGACTCCGCAAAATGGCGGTATGACCTTGATGAGCACGGTATCGAATTGATAGACTCGCATAAATACTCCGTAGTATTCTCTTCCGATCTGCGAGCCCAGACAGAAACTATGATCATCGACTCCTATGAAAGCACGGCTGAGTATACCGCGGTTTTTTCCGGGATATACACATGGGAACATTATAATACGATCCCGATATACAGCTACAGATGGCTTAAAGAAAACGAGGGTAAGATCACCGGAGACCTCAACGGCGACGGAGCAGCTGATATTCTTGACGCGACTATTATTCAAAAATACGCTGTTGACAAGGCAAAATTAACCGATTTGCAGCTAAATACCGCAGATGTAAACAACGACAATGCTATTGATATTTTTGACGCGAATGAAATTCAAAAGCTTGCGGCAAATAAGATAACAGACTTCAAAAAGCAGCTGTGACCCTGCGCGTTTTCAGCCCGATAATTAAGACAATAATAAACGCCTGTTCCAAGCAAAACGCGGAACAGGCGTTATTGTTTTAATTTATTTACAGCTCAACTTCGCCCTCAAATACCTTTTCGGCGTTACCGGTCATATATACGGTGTCGTCGGTGTAGTTGATTATGAGTTCTCCGCCGATGAGCTTGACCTTGATGTCCTCGCCCTTCTTGCAGAAGCCGTTCTCGCAAGCCGCTACAGCGACCGCGCACGCGCCTGTGCCGCAAGCCCAGGTCTCGCCCGAACCGCGCTCCCAAACTCTCATTTTGAGCGTATTGTTGTTGAGCACAGAAACGAACTCGGTGTTGACTCTCTCTGGGAAGAGCTTGTCAAACTCAAACTCGGGTCCGATCTTCTCGAGATCGAGGTGGTCAACGTCGCCGTCCATGAATACAACGCAGTGCGGGTTACCCATTGATACGCAGGTGATGTTGTACTCCTTGCCCGCGATAGTGACCGTTCTGTTTACGACCTTGTCGCCGTCGAGAGCAACGGGGATCTCCTTGGGATCAAGGATAGCCTTGCCCATATCGACTCTCAGGCGCGTTACCTCGCCGTCCTGAGTGTATGCCTTGAGCGACTTGATACCGCTGAGGGTCTCGATCGTGATCTCGTCCTTTTCCTTGATGTCGATCATACCGTGGTCGTAGAGGAACTTGCCGACGCAGCGGATACCGTTACCGCACATCTTGCCCTCGGAGCCGTCGCGGTTGTACATCTTCATCTTTGCGTCCGCGACCTTTGAGGGAGCAACAAGGATAACACCGTCGCCGCCGATGCTGAAATGACGGTCGGAAAGTCTTACCGCGAGAGCTTCGGGGTTGTTGATCCACTGCTCAAAGGTCGAGAAGTAGATGTAGTCGTTGCCGATGCCCTGCATCTTTGTGAATTTGAGCTTCTGCTTTGTATCTCTCATATTGTTGATATCAACAAGCTCTGTGCTGTGTGATGAGAAGCGGCTCTTTAAGCAGTCCGCAAGCGCGTTTGCCGTGTCAAGAGATGTAAGGCAGGGAATGTTGCGCTCAACGGTCTTACGGCGGATCTTAACCGAATCCCTTGAGGGGATACGACCCTTTGCCGAGGTCGAGATAACGTAGTTGTCCCTTTGCCGAGGTCGAGATAACGTAGTTTACCTTGCCCGACTCGATCAGGGTGAGGGTGTTGTTCTCGTCACACTCGTGGATCTTCTTGACCGCAGTAGCGTCGATACCGTACTTTTTGAGCACCTTGGTAGTGCCTTCCGTGGCGTAGATATTGAATCCGAGGTCGGCGTATTTCTTGGCGATCTCGCCGATCTCTGCTTTATCCGAATCACGGACGGTGATGAACACGCCGCCGTCCTTTGTCATCTTATAGCCCGCGGCGATAAGTCCCTTGTAAAGCGCCTCTTCAAGCGAGCCCGCGATACCGAGCACCTCGCCCGTTGACTTCATCTCGGGTCCGAGGTGGTTATCAACATTGATGAGCTTTTCAAAGCTGAATACGGGAACCTTGACTGCTATGTAGGGGCTCTTGCGGTAAAGGCCGGTGCCGTAGCCCATATCCTTGAGCTTTTCGTCAAACATAGCGCGGGTAGCGAGATCTACCATAGGTACGCCCGTTACCTTGCTGATGTACGGGATAGTACTCGATGAACGCGGGTTTACCTCGATTACATACAGCTCGTCGTCGTAGATGAGATACTGGATATTTACAAGACCCTTTGTCTTGAGCTCGATCGCGAGGTTTCGCGAGCTCTCAACGATAATGTCTGTCATTTTGTCTGATATATTCCAAGCGGGATAAACAGCGATAGAGTCGCCCGAGTGAACGCCCGCGCGCTCAACGTGCTCCATGATTCCGGGGATAAGGATATCCTCTCCGTCACAGATAGCGTCTACCTCGATCTCGGTACCCTGAAGGTACTTGTCGATGAGGATCGGGTTCTCTATATTCTGCGCGAGGATGATCGCCATATATTCCTTAACATCGGCGTCGTTGAAGGCGATAATCATATTCTGACCGCCGAGCACATAGGACGGACGGAGCAATACGGGATAACCGATCTTGTCCGCTACCTCAAGCGCTTCCTCGGTCGTCATAACGGTAACACCCTTCGGGCGCTTGATGTGGTATTTTTCGAGCAGCTCGTCAAAACGCTCTCTGTCCTCTGCCATATCAATGGCGTCGTAGGATGTGCCGAGGATCTTAACGCCGTTGTCGCTCATAAACTTTGTGAGCTTGATAGCGGTCTGTCCGCCGAACGCGACAACTACGCCGTAGGGCTGCTCTGTCTTGATAATGCCCATTACGTCCTCGTTTGTGAGCGGTTCAAAGTAAAGTCTGTCGGCGGTGTCAAAGTCGGTAGATACCGTCTCGGGGTTGTTGTTTACGATAACAACGTCATAGCCCGCCTTTTTGAGCGCCCATACGCAGTGGACCGAAGCGTAGTCGAACTCGATGCCCTGACCGATACGGATAGGACCGGAGCCGAATACAATGATTGTCTTTTTGTCGCTCTTTTTATTTTCGATAAACTCAGCCGCCTCGTTCTCTTTGTCATAGGTCGAGTAGAAGTACGGGGTCTGCGCCTCAAACTCCGCGGCGCAGGTGTCAACCATTTTGTAAACGGGAGAAAGCGGATTTTTGATCTTCTGACCGCTGAGCTCCTCGATAGTCTTGTCAAGGAAGCCGGTTTTCTTTGCGGTCTCATACAGTTCATCGGTGAGCTCCGATGTTTTGAGCTCGTCGCTCAGCGCGATGATGTTCTTTAATTTTTCGAGGAACCACTCGTCGATCATCGTGATTTGGTGGATATCATCAACGCTGATACCTCTTTTGAGAGCCTCGTACAGGCAGAAGATCCTTCTGTCGTCGCAGACGCCGAGGCTGTCTCTCAGAGCTTCGTCGCTGAGCGCCTCGAACTCCTTGTCATCGAGGGTGTTGTGCGATATCTCAGCACCTCTGACAGCCTTCATAATAGCCTGCTCGAAGGTCGGAGCGATAGCCATTACCTCGCCCGTAGCCTTCATCTGTGTGCCGAGAGTACGCTTTGCGTAAACGAACTTGTCAAACGGCCACTTGGGGAACTTTACTACAACGTAGTCGATAGCGGGCTCAAAGCAGGCGTATGTAGTGCCTGTTACGGCGTTCTTGATCTCGCTGAGAGTAAAGCCGATAGCGATCTTAGCCGCAACCTTGGCAATCGGGTAACCGGTTGCCTTTGAAGCGAGCGCGGAAGAACGCGACACACGCGGGTTTACCTCGATTACAGCGTATTCAAAGGTCTCGGGGTCAAGCGCGAACTGACAGTTACATCCGCCCTCTACCTCAAGCTTTGAGATAATGCTGAGCGCCGCCGAGCGAAGCATCTGATACTCTTTATCGGAAAGCGTGACCGTGGGAGCGATTACGATTGAGTCACCGGTGTGAACGCCGACGGGGTCAAAGTTCTCCATCGAGCAGATGGTGATAACATTACCCTCGCTGTCGCGCATTACCTCGAACTCGATCTCTTTCCAGCCCGATACGCACTTTTCAACAAGCACCTGTGTGATAGGCGAAAGCTCAAGTCCGTTAGAGGTGATCTCTCTGAGCTCCTCCTCGTTGTTTACTATACCGCCGCCGGTACCGCCGAGGGTAAACGCGGGGCGGATGATAACGGGGTAGCCGATCTCCTCGGTAAACTTTACCGCCGACTCAACATCGTTTACTACCGTTGAGGGAATTACAGGCTGGTTGATCTCGAGCATAGCTTCCTTAAAGAGCTGTCTGTCCTCAGCCTTGTCGATCGTCTCGGGCTTTGCGCCGAGCAGCTGAACACCGTATTTTTCGAGGAAGCCTTCCTTTGCAAGCTGCATGGAAAGGGTGAGTCCCGTCTGACCGCCCAGCGTAGAAAGCAGGCTGTCGGGACGCTCCTTGCGGATGATCCTCTTTATTGTGGTGAGCGTAAGCGGCTCAATATATACCTTGTCCGCCATAGCGTTGTCTGTCATAATCGTCGCGGGGTTTGAGTTTACTAGGATTACCTCTAAGCCCTCTTCCTTCAGCGCGCGGCACGCCTGTGTTCCCGCGTAGTCAAACTCGGCAGCCTGACCGATAACGATCGGGCCCGAGCCGATAACCATTACTCTTTTTATATCCTTTTTAAGCGGCATATCATCAATCCTTACTTTATATATTTAGGTTAGAATTATTTATGAGTTATTTGTTGTCGTTCATCATATCAATGAAGCGGTCAAACAGGAAGTCCGTGTCGAGCGGTCCGCCGCAAGCCTCGGGGTGGAACTGTACCGAAAACGCGGGCATATCCTTGTAGTCTACGCCCTCGCAGGTGTTGTCGTTGCCGTTTATGAAGCTTACTTCGGCGTTATCGGGCAAATCCTCGGAAACTACCGCATAGCCGTGGTTTTGTGAGGTGATGTAGACCCTGTTTGCCTTGATGTCTCTTACGGGCTGGTTAGCTCCGCGGTGGCCGTATTTGAGCTTCTTGGTCTTGCCTCCCTGAGAGAGCGCCATAAGCTGGTGGCCGAGGCAGATACCGAACATCGGGATCTTTTTATCGGTGAGCTTTTTAATCTCTTCGATCACCGCCGTGTTCTCGGCGGGGTCTCCCGGGCCGTTTGACAGCATCACGCCGTCGGGGTTCATCGAAAGAATCTCCTCCGCGGTTGTGTGAGCGGGCACGACCGTCAGGTTACAGCCGCGTCTGAGCAACTCGCGGTCGATATTCGATTTCGCGCCAAAGTCCATCAGCACCACGTTGAGCTCGGGCTTCTCCGCCTCAAAGCGCTGGATCTCCTTGGTCGTTGTGCTCTCGACAGCGTTTACTACCCTGTAGCCTTTAAGCTCCTCGAGCAGCTCATCGGTCACCTCGGGGGTATACTGGATTTTGCAGTTCATAACGCCGTACTCGCGGACTATCCTTGTCAGCGCGCGGGTGTCGATACCGCAAACTCCGGGCACTCCCGATTCTTTTAAAAAGGTGTCAAGATCGCCCTCGCTGCGAAAATTAGAGGGAGCTTGACACCATTCTCTTACAATATAGCCTTTTAAAATGGGAGCTTCGCTCTCAAAATCAGAGGGAATTACGCCGTAATTGCCGATAAGCGGGAAAGTCTGAATGATCACCTGACCGTAATAGCTGGGGTCGGTGAGTGTTTCAAGATAGCCTGTCATTGCAGTAGTAAAAACAAGCTCTCCTGTTGTTTCCTTTTCGGCACCGAATGACTTGCCCTCAAAAACGGTTCCGTTTTCAAGAACTAAGTACGCTGTCTTACTCATAAAAACATCCTTTCTGTCTATGTATATTTGAAAATACTGATTATCGAAAGTTAAATACATTTTCTGCCGTCGGAAGGATTCCGGAGCAAAGTCTTTCTTCAACATAATATTTTACAAGATTTGACCCTTTTATAATTTACATTATGGAATTAAAGCGATATTTTTTTAGCTTTACTAAATCCGCTGATTTATCCGCCGCTTTGAGCTGAGGTTTTTGTTTAAATTGAAAAGAGCGTAAATAAACATTGCAAAACAAATGCCTGTTCCGAACATTCAAGCCGGAACAGGCAATAGTATTTATACTCCAAAGAGCAGTTCGCTGTATGAGGGATAAGGCCAGTACTCTTCGCCGGTCTCTACCTCCATAGAGTCGCATATCTCCCTTAACTCCTGCATTTTTGAGAGTACGGGATCGTGATAATATGTCGCGTAAGCAAGGCCGTCCTTGCTGTACTCGGCAGCGCCGGCAACAGCCTCTTCAAGCTCTGCGGTCTTTTTAACAAAGTCAACAAGCTTGTTTGAAAGGCTCTTTACCAAGTCCTCCTCAACAGAGGTCGGGATATCAGCGGAAAGCGCCTTTTTGGCAAGCGCTGTCTCGGTCAGCTCGCGCACAAACGAAGACACCGCGGGTGTGATGTTCTTCTTTGCCATATCTATCATAGTGAGAGCCTCGATGTTGATCTGCTTTGAATAGCCCTCAAGCTCGATCTCATATCTCGCTCTGAACTCAGCCTCGGTGCAGATGTTGTTCTTTACAAAGAGGTCAATGTTCTTTTGATCCATAAAGTGAACGAACGCGTCGGGAAGGGATTTGAGGTTGAGCAAGCCTCTTCTCTCGGCCTCGTCAACCCACTCCTCGGCGTAGTTGTCGCCGTTGAAGATGATCCTGCGGTGGTTGGTGAACACCCTCTTGACAAGCTTCTTTACAGCCGCCTCAAAGTCTGAAGCGCCGCTGAGCTCGTCATAGAACTGAGCAAGCTGCTCTGCCACCATTGTGTTGAGCATATAGTTGGGGCAGCCGATGTTGAGCGATGAACCGAGCGCGCGGAACTCAAACTTGTTGCCCGTAAAGGCAAACGGAGACGTGCGGTTTCTGTCGGAGGTGTCCTTTTTGAAATCGGCGAGAACGTCAACACCGGTCTGGACTCTCTCCTTGCCCTGGCTTACGTACTCCTCGCCCTCGATGATAGCGTCTACCATAGCGCCGAGATCATCGCCGAGGTACATCGAGATGATCGCGGGCGGAGCCTCGTTGGCGCCGAGACGGTGATCGTTGCCCGCGGAGGCAACGGTGATCCTGAGAAGATCCTGATACTCGTCAACAGCCTTTACGACTGCCGCAAGGAATATCTGGAACTGTAAATTATCCTCGGGACGCTTGCCCGGGGAAAGCAGGTTTTCGCCTGTATTTGTAGTAAGAGACCAGTTGTTGTGCTTGCCCGAGCCGTTAACGCCGGCAAAGGGTTTTTCGTGGAGCAGACAAACAAGGCCGTGCTTTTCGGCTGTCTTTTTCATGATCTCCATCGTAAGCTCGTTGTGGTCTGTCGCGATATTTGAATTTGTAAAGATCGGAGCGAGCTCGTGCTGAGAGGGAGCTACCTCGTTGTGCTTTGTCTTTGCGAGCACGCCGAGCTTCCAAAGCTCCTCGTCAAGGTCCTTCATATACGCCGCTACCCTTGTTTTGATAGCGCCGAAATAATGGTCGTCAAGCTCCTGGCCCTTGGGCGCCATAGCGCCGAAAAGAGTTCTGCCCGTGAGTTTTAAGTCCTCTCTCTGATCGTAGAGCTCACGGTCGATGAGGAAATACTCCTGCTCGGGTCCTACGGTGGTGATGACCCTTGCTACGTCGGTCTTGCCAAAGAGGTGGAGTATCTTGACCGCCTCTGTGCTGAGTCTCTCCATAGAGCGGAGAAGCGGAGTCTTTTTGTCGAGCACCTCGCCCGTATATGAACAGAACGCCGTAGGGATATAGAGCGTGCCGTCCCTTACAAACGCCGGAGAGGTGGGGTCCCATGTCGTATAGCCCCTCGCCTCAAAGGTCGCGCGGATACCGCCGCTGGGGAACGAAGAAGCGTCCGGCTCGCCCTTGATGAGCTCCTTGCCGGAGAACTCCATTATAACCTGATCATCGCCCTTGGGGGTTATAAAGCTGTCGTGCTTTTCCGCGGTAACGCCCGTCATGGGCTGGAACCAGTGGGTATAGTGCGTGCAGCCGAGTTCGATCGCCCAGTCCTTCATTGCCGCGGCGACAACGTTGGCCACGCTCAAATCGAGCGGCTCGCCGTCCTGAACGGTCTTTTTAAGCGCCTTGTAGGTCGATTTGGGAAGTCTTTCCTGCATTTTCCGGTCGTTAAAGACCTTGCATCCGAACATCTCGGGAACCTTAACCATAAATTACTCTCCTGTTTTACAGTAAATCTGAGTTTGTAAAAACAAAGACGCTGTAAGCACTGTGCTTACAGCGCCTTCGCTGTTTATTGCTGTTAGTATATTCTTTTTTAAGGATTTTGTCAATAGTTTTTTGACGGCTAAAGAAACGGTCTTTTGCCATATACAGGCGTATTTTTTGGGTATTTTTTCAGAAATGTTGATTAGCCCGCCGAAAAATGATAAAATAGACCTAAAAGGTGGGATTTTAATGAGCAAAACCGCTGTTACAAACAAAAACATCTGCCCCGTCTACAAGAAGTGCGGCGGGTGCCAGCTTCAAAATATGAGCTATCCCGAACAGCTTAGGTTCAAACAGAACAAGGCTGAGCGGTATTTGAAACGCTTCGGCAGGGTGCTGCCGATAATCGGGATGGAAAACCCGTACCACTACCGCAATAAGGTTCAGGCGGCGTTTTACACCAACCGAAGCGGCAAGATAATCTCGGGCGTTTATCAGTCGGGCAGTCACAATGTTGTCGGGATAGACAGCTGCCAGATAGAGGACGAGCTTGCGGACAAGATAATCGTCGGCGTGAGAAAGCTTATGCCGTCATTCAAGATGAGCACATACAACGAGGACACTCGCAGGGGATTTCTGCGCCATATCCTCGTAAAGCGCGGCTTTGCGACAAATCAGGTAATGCTCGTTATGGTGACGGGCAAGCCGATGTTCCCGTCTAAAAACAACTTTGTTAAGGCGATCCGCGAAAAATTTCCCGAGATCACCACGATAGTCCAGAACATAAACCCGTACCAAACTAACCTTGTGCTCGGCGACAGAGAAAACGTGCTGTACGGAAAGGGGTATATCGAGGATATCCTGTGCGGGTGTAAGTTCAGGATTTCGCCGAAGAGCTTTTACCAGATCAACCCCGTGCAGACTGAGGTCTTGTACTCCACCGCTATCAAATATGCTGATTTGAAAGGTGACGAGACCGTGCTCGACACCTACTGCGGTATCGGCACGATAGGAATAATAGCCGCCAAAAACGGCGCCGGCAGGGTGATCGGCGTTGAATTAAACGGCGACGCCGTGCGCGACGCGATAGTAAACTCCAAGGCTAACGGGCTTAAAAATATCCGCTTCTACAAAGCGGACGCAGGCGACTTTATGCGAGCCGCCGCCGAGGAAGAAGAACGCCCGGACGTGGTATTTATGGATCCGCCGAGAGCGGGCAGCAGCGAGGTATTCTTAAATTCGCTGATAAAGATGTCGCCCAAAACCGTTGTTTATGTTTCCTGCAACCCCGAAACAATGGCGAGAGATTTGAGATATTTGGAGCAAAAAAGCAAATACAAGGTAAGAAATATACAGCCCGTGGATATGTTCCCCCACACAAATCACATAGAGACGGTCGCGTTGATTACCCGAGCCGGGTCGTGACTATAGGTTAGATGTAAGAGTGGAGAAGGCTGAAGCAAAGGAGATAATATGAAAGAAACATACTTCTTGAATGGAGATACATTGCCGACAATTCCCGTTCCGCACGATTGCATCATCAAGAAAGCCCAGCTGAAAGATCAGTTTATAGAGTTTATTTTTGAAGACAATATTTCCTATCATGATTCAATAAAATACTATAAGCCTGACGCCAAATCGTTGATTATCAGGTATCATCTTTCTGGTGACCCTGATGATTATTCCATCTACAAATGGATTAAACCAAAAAGACTTCTTTCAAAACTGTTTTCAAAAGACGGTCACTATAAGAGAATCAAAAACAGCTTGCTTACGGAATTGCCTGAAGGCAAATTCAGATTGGAATATTTATATCATAACGTAGGATACTGTTCTATCATCACAAAATTGTTCTTAAACGGCTACATTATTTTGGATGCAGATGTTGATTACGTGGAGTTTGAATGGATTTTTTGAGCTGACACGAAGCTCTGCGGTCAACGGCATATTCTTTACGCCGAGGGTCGTGCGGGCAGGGTAGATAACGGCATTTTTATTCTCGCTATTGTCTCAAGGCACATAGAATGCGTAGCATTGATAACGAAATAAACTATCAAATAAACCTGTTGCAATTGTGGTATAATTATGGTACAATAATATCCGAAAGGAGTTGTTTTTATGCCTCAGATCATTCCAATTAGAGATTTAAAAAATACGAGCGAGATTTCTCAACTCTGCCACAGCACCGACAGCCCTGTATTTATCACAAAAAACGGTTATGGCGATATGGTAATAATGAGTATGGAAACATACGAAAAAGCACTGTACTTGCAGAATATTTCAGAGAAATTAGCGCTTGCCGAAAAACAGATCGAAGAAAGAAAAGCCATAGATGCTACCGCTTCGCTCAAAGAATTGAGAGGCAAATATGGTGTATAAGCTGTTAATTACTCCAAGCGCCTTGGACGAGTTGAGTGAAATTGTCGACTATATTTCAAACAACTTGGATAATCCTTTTTCAGCTGCCGACTTTTTGGATAAGGTAGGAGAATGTTATGACAGGCTGAAAGATAATCCCAAAATCTATCAGCTTTGCGATTATCAAAACTTCAAAGAAAAAGGTTATCGTAAAGCGGTTATAAAAAACTATGTCTTGATATACAGAATTGACGAAGAAACAAATACCGTTTATATTCTTCATTTCGTATATGGCAGACAAGATTACTATTCAATTATTTAATTTTAAATTAAAAGGACTGACTAAGCATTAGCAAAGTCAGTCCTTTTTTAGATGTAAATATTAGATATATAAAGCAAATCAGGCTTATTCGTCTTCCCAGACTACCTCGTCCTCAACATAGCCCTCTTTCTTCTTTTTGTTTACGACGAGCTTCGCGATAAAGCCGCTTGCGAATACCAGAACCGTAACGATCCAACCCGCAACGATCTGCGCCCAGATCGGGTATTCTCCGTAGCTGCCGCCGTTCTTAACAAAGAGCGTTACCATATTCCAAACGAACATACCCGCGAGCAGGATCGGCGCGATGAATTTGATCGAAGCCGCAAACCACCAGTAGGGAGTCACAAAGCGCTTGGCGTTTTTGTTGACCTCTTTAAGTACCTTTCTGAGGTTGAACGTCCAGCCGATAGCGATGCACTCGAGCACGCCGACAATGATAAGATTGACCGAATTCGCCCAGTTATCAACGATGTCGAGCCAAGCAAGTCCCGCCTGAGTGACGAATACTATTGAGATAAGTCCCGCTACAGCACAGATCGCGAGCGTAACATTCTTCGGCTTGAGGTGGAATTTATCGGCAACAGCCGCCGAAACACCCTCAACGATAGAGAACGCCGAATCGATAGCCAGCGTGATGAGCATAAGGTAAAAGACTGCGCCGAATATTGCGTTGAACCAGCCTAAATCTGTCAGGTTAACGATCGCCTGCGGATATACAAAGAACGCTGTTCCGATACCGCTCTCGGTGATTTGATCGAGCATACCGGTGCCGCCCATTGTCGAGAACATAACGATACCCGAAAGTACGCTGATAGCCATATCCGAAAACGCGATTATCATTGCGTCCGCCGCGATGTCCGCGTCATCGCCTACATACGAGCCGTAAGCGAACATAATAGCCATCATGATCGACAGGCTGTAGAATACCTGTCCGACAGCGTCAACCCAAAGCGTAGCGTCGCCGAGCTGAGTGAAATCGGGCACGAAAAGGATCTTTAGTCCGTCCAGCGCTCCGGGCATAGTGCAGCCCTTGATCGCCATTACGACCAAAAGAATAACCGGCGCGAATACCGTGAACTTTACGACCTTTCCGACCGAGCTTGCTCCGTTGCGGATGCAGAAGAAAATAAGTCCCCACGCGACCAAAAGGCAAAGCAAAACGATTCCCGGAATCGAGCTGCCCTCTATCGCTGCCGTTGACTCGGTCAGCTTCATAAACAGATTGCCCGCAGCCTCATTATCGTGCGTCATTCCGGCAAACTGCCAAGAATTGATAAACATAAGGATGACCCACGCGAATACGACCGAGTAGTAGCAGACGATCACAAAAGCATTTGAGGTCGCCGCCCAGCCAACAGGCTCCCACTTTTTGCCTATTCCGCGCATTGACTCAATAGCGCCCTTGCGGAATTTTCGGGCAACCGCTATCTCCATCATCAAAAGCGGGATTCCCATAGCGAGCATGGCAAACAGGTAAACCAAAAGGAATGTACCGCCGCCGTGCTTTGCCGCAAGTCCCGGAAAACGCCAGGCGTTACCCAAGCCTACCGCCGAACCGATCGCGGCAAGAATGAACGTAAAGCGCGAGCTCCACATACCTCTCTTTTCCATAAAAAATCTCTCCTATTAAATTTTTATAGCGCTAAACGCATACATTAAATCTAATTATACACATAATCGACCTAATATTCAAGCTGTTTTTACAAATAATACCATATTTTTCTTTTTTTGTTTGCAACCGCCGAAGTTTGTGGTATGATTAATGTATAATACCATCGGGAGGCGAAAAATGTGATCATCGACAGCCACGCGCATATAGGAAAAATGCTGAATTTCAATATGAAGACCGAGGAGCTCCTTTATTCAATGGAAAGGTTCGGGATCGATTTTTCGCTGTTCAGCAATATCGAGGCGGCAGAGTTCAGCCACAGCGGTATAAAAGTGCCGTTCTTTATGTCAAAGCCGCAAAACACTATCCTCAAAAAAACTATCGCCGAAGCGCGAAAAGCTCCCGATAAGCTCGGCGTGCTGGTGTGGTGTAAAATATACAAGGAGACCCCCGATGAAGAATTCCGCCGGCTGATCAGGGACAACCGCGATATTATATACGGAATAAAGCTTCATCCCTTTCACTCAAAGGTCAGCCCCGATGACGAAAAGCTCGAGCCGCTCTATAAGATTGCCGCGGAGTTCGGTTTGCCGATAGTATCGCACACGGGCGGCCGCGAGGAAGCGAAATCTATTCACCTCTACAACGCCGCGAAAAAGCACCCCGAGCTCAGCTTTGTTATGGTGCATATGGACTTGGGCACGGACAACAGCGAGGCACTCGAGCTGCTCGGCAAGCTGCCGAACCTGTACGGCGACACGACTTGGGTACCGGTAAACACCACTGTAGAAGCGATAAAGCGCTACGGAAGCCAAAAAATGCTTTTCGGAACCGACAACCCTATCGACGGCAAGGACACCCTTTTGCACAACAAAACAGGCGACCGCTCGCTTTATCAGGAGTATTTTAACGAGCTAAAGGATATTATATCTCCCGAAGCGTATGACGATTTGATGTGTAACAACGCAAAAAGAGTTTTCGGGATCAGATAAAACACTTTTACTATAGCTTTGAACAAAAATCCACGATAATTTGCTCAAAACACTTGCATTTAAAAATAAATATGCTACAATAAAATTGAAATAATTAAAGGAGGTTACGACCTATGGCTTATGTAATTAACGATGAGTGCATCATGTGCGGCGCTTGCGCTGACGAATGCCCCTGCTCAGCTATTTCTGAGGGTGACGGCAAGTATGTGATCGACGCTGACGCTTGCGTTGACTGCGGTTCTTGCGCAGACGCTTGTCCTGTAGGTGCTCCCCAGGAGGGCTAATCCGGCAATTCAGCCAAAAAGATTGTACAATGTACACAGACGGCAAGGTTTTTACGCCTTGCCGTTTTTATTTGTCCTTGCCCCGAAAAGAATAATGTAGTATAATTAAACCAATTAAGTTTTAAAAGGATTTTTATATGAACGATATACACCTTGAACCGCTCGGCTGCGGCGTAAAAATATATGTATCAAAAAGCTATCATTTTTCTACCGACACGATTTTGCTCGCGGATTTTTCTATGCCCAAAAGCGGCAAAAAATGCGTCGATTTGGGCACGGGCTGCGGCACTATCCCGCTGATCTGGCTCAAAAGGGAGAGAAATTTGACCGTTGACGCCGTAGAGATACAGCAAAACGCCTGTACGCTCGCGCAAAAAAGCGTTGAGCTTAACGGCTTCGGCGATAAAATGAATGTGATAAACTCCGATCTGCGCGAGCTTCAGGGGAAGCTGAGCTTCGGCTTTTACGACCTCGTCGCGTGCAATCCGCCGTACAAGCTGAGCGGCTCGGGAATACAAAACCCCGAGAGCGCAAAACAGATCGCACGGCACGAGACCGAGTGCACGTTTGACGATATTTGCGAGGCAGCTTCAAAACTCTTACAATTCGGCGGCAGGTTCTGCGTTTGTCAACGCCCCGAACGGCTGGCGGACATTATGGAGAGTATGCGCAGGTTTTCGATCGAACCAAAGCGATTGAGGCTTGTGCAGCAGCGCAAATCAAAGGCGCCGAAGCTGTTTTTGCTTGAGGGCAGAAAAAACGGCAACAAGGGCTATCTTGACGTTATGCCCACGCTGTTTATCGAGGACGAAAACGGAGATTTCTCCGCCGAAATGCTCGAGATCTACGGCGACTACAAATCATAAGGACTGATATTATGAGCGGAATTTTATATGTTACGGGCACGCCGATCGGCAATTTGTCCGACCTCTCTCCCCGCGCGGCACAGACGCTCGGCGAGGTCGATTTCATCGCCGCCGAGGACACTCGCGTCACGCTTAAGCTTCTTAACCACCTCGGGATAAAAAAGCCGATGGTGAGCTACTACGAGCACAACAAGCGTGAACGCGGAGAGGTTATCTGCGCGCGGATAGAGCAGGGCGAAAACTGCGCCGTCGTCACCGACGCGGGTATGCCGTGTATCTCCGACCCCGGCGAGGATCTTGTAAAGCTCTGCGAGGAGCGAGGTATAAAAACCATTGTTATCCCCGGACCGAGCGCGGTCATCTCCGCGCTTGCGGTGTCGGGTCTGGAAACGGGCAGGTTTTGCTTTGAAGGCTTTTTGAGCGTCAACAAAAAGAGCCGCAGCGAGCACCTGCAAAGCCTTAAAAACGAGCGCAGAACTATGATTTTTTACGAGGCTCCGCACAAGCTGCCCGCCACCCTGCGCGACCTTTATTCAACCTTCGGCGACCGCAAGCTGAGCATCGTGCGCGAGCTTACCAAGATTCACGAAGAAGTCATCCGCACCACCACCAAATACGCCGCCGAAAACTACGCCGACGGCTCTGTTAAGGGCGAGCTGGTGCTTGTGCTCGAGGGCGCAAAAGAGGCGGAACCGGAAGAAAACTACACGCTCGAATACGCGGTCGAGCTCGCCAAAAAGCTTATAGAAAACGGTGAAAAGCCGACCGCCGCGGCAAAAAACGCCGCCGAAATGACGGGCTTTAAGAAAAACGAGATATACAGGGAGCTGTTGTGATGACATACGAAAAAGCTCTTGAAAAAATACATTCACTGCTGACCTTCGGCTCGCGCCCGGGACTCGACAGGATGAGAGAGCTCCTAAACAAGCTTGAAAACCCGCAGGACAGGCTGAAATATATCCACGTCGCGGGAACGAACGGCAAGGGCTCCGTCTGCGCTATGCTGTCGTCCGCGCTTGTGGCGGCGGGGTACAAAACGGGACTGTTCATTTCGCCCTACATCACCGATTTTCGCGAGAGGATACAAATAAATAACATCCCAATAGACAAAGAAACGCTTGCCGACGCAGTGGAAAAGACCTTCCCCATTGTCCTGCGCCTGCGCGACAACGGCGTTATCATAACGGAATTTGAGTACGTCAACGCGCTGCAGTTTTATATCCACGCCCAAGCAGGGTGCGATATCGTCGTGCTCGAAACGGGTATGGGCGGTCTGCTCGACTGCACCAATGTGATAAAGCCGCCGCTTTGCGCGGTAATAACGACCATCGGGCTTGACCACACCGCCGTTTTGGGCGATACTATCGAGCTGATAGCCGAGCAAAAATGCGGTATCATAAAGCACGGCTCGGCGGTCGTCACCTCGGCTCAGGACAGCCGCGCGATGAACGTCATCAAAGAAACCGCCGGCGCGCTCGGTGTTCCGCTGATAAAGAGCGATGAGGTTGAGCTTGAAGTCATTTCCGAGTCGCTCAGGGGCAGCAGAGTTAAATATGAGTCATACGAATTTAACATCCCCCTCGCGGGAGCTCACCAGATAGAGAACGCAAAAACCGCCGTCGCCGCGCTAAAGTATCTTGACAAAGACGGCAGTATCGGCGTCGAAAGCGGCTGCATAGCGCGCGGCTTTGAAAAGGCGGTCAACCCCGCAAGGCTCGAGCTGCTCTGTGAAGACCCGATCGTTCTGCTCGACGGTGCGCACAACCCAAACGGTATCGGGGCGTTAAAAGAAGCAATCAAAAAGTTTCTGCCCGACAAAAAAATCATCTGCGTCACGGGTATGCTCGCGGACAAGGATATCGACAGCTCTATCGCGCTGCTCAGCGGCGTTTTTGAGAGCGTTTACACCGTGCCCGTAGACAATCCCCGAGCGATCTCCGCCGATCTGCTCGCGGAAAAGTACAAGGCTGTCTGCAAAAACACCAAGCCGTTTGACAGCCCCCAATCCGCTTTTGATGAGGCACTGTTCCGGGCAAAAGCCGAAAACTGCACTGTATTGATCTGCGGCTCGCTCTACCTCGCGGGAGAGCTAAGACCGTATATGATCTCACAGCTCAAAAAAAGTTGACAAAAGACAGAATAAAACAAATTTTTCACGCTATACTGATTATTATAAGGTATAGCGTGTTTTTTAGTTTGAGAAGATAAGCGCGTGTTTTTTAGTTTGAGAAGATAAGCCGGTTCATTTAGAAAAACGGCTCCCGACAGCAACAACGCAATAATTGGAGATGTTTTAATGTTAAAAACAGAGTTTAAGAATAATATTCTGACCGCCTACCTTGACGGCGAGCTCGACCACGATTCCGCGTGCAAGATACGCCGGCGCATAGACTGCTCCGTAAGGTCGCTCAGGCCTCGGCTGCTTTGCCTGAATTTTGAAAAGGTCAGCTTTATGGATTCGTCGGGCGTGGGGCTTGTGATGGGGCGCTACCGCCAGATGAAGCTGCTCGGCGGAAGCCTGAGAGTAACCGACGTGCCCGACCACATATACCGTATTTTTGCGATGTCGGGACTTGAATCACTGGGGGTGCTGAGATGAAAACCACAAATCAAATGAGGCTTAGCTTTCCGTCAAAAAGCTGTAACGAAGCCTTTGCCAGAGGCGCGATATCGTCGTTCATAACATCGCTTGACCCGACGCTAAACGAGCTAAACGACCTTAAAACCGCAGTGTCCGAGGCGGTGACGAACTGCATAGTCCACGGCTACAGGCGGCAAAGCGGCACGATCTACATATATGCGAGCGTCAAAGACAACAACACCGTGACCGTCAAGATACGCGACAAGGGCGTCGGGATCGAGGACATCGGCAAGGCTATGGAGCCGTTGTTCACCACCTCACCCGAGGAAGAACGCGCAGGCCTGGGCTTTGCGGTGATGCAGAGCTTTTGCGACAAAGTCAAGGTCAAATCCGAGCCGCAAAAGGGCACGACCGTCACATTGATAAAGAAAATCGGCGCTGATGGATAAGAACGAATTCGCCAAAGCTCACCTGGGGCTTGTACGCGCCTGCTGCAACCGCTTCAAGGGCAAGGGAATCGAATACGAGGAGCTTTACTCCGCGGGATGTTTAGGACTTGCAAAGGCGATAAATAACTTTGACGAGAGCCGAGGCCTGCAGTTTTCCACCTACGCCTTCCCCGTCATTATAGGCGAGCTCAAACGGCTGTTCCGCGACGGTGGGAGCGTCAAGGTCAGCCGCTCGTTAAAGGAGCTCTCGCTGAAAATCAGCCGCATCAACAACGAGTACAACCTAAAAAACGGCAGGGAGCTCAGCGTCGCCGAGCTTGCGGAAAAGCTATGCGTCACACCCGAACAAATCGTTGAAGCGCTGAACAGCGCACAGCCGACCGTGTCTATTGATTATGAGGACGATGAGACCGCCGCTCCCGTTATACCCTCCCCCGATATCCAGTACGAGATAACCGAGCGGCTCAGCCTGATAAACGCGATCGGCACGCTCGAGGAAAAGGACAGAAAAATAATAAACCTGCGCTACTATCAAAGTAAAACGCAGGTTCAGACCGCAAAAATATTGAATATGACTCAGGTGCAGATCAGCCGCAGGGAGAAAAAGATCTTGACCCTGATACGGCAGAAAATGAGCAGTTAATTCATAAACTCCAGCACCCTGTTCATAAAGTCTTTATCGAGCTTCATCGCTCTTTTTACGTCTATTTTGCCGTAAAAATCATCGAGCACGTTTTTGGGAATATCCCCGTCGTAAATATGATTGAGATCATTGAGCTCGTTTTGGAGGTCGGACATATACTTTGCCGAATCCCCGCTGAGCCATAGATTTGTATGACCGTCGCGAAACTCATCGTCAACCTTAACAAACTTTGCGTTGACGTTTGTTATCTCATCCTCACGCGAGGACAAACTCAGCTCGTATGGGATCGTATCGTCGTTATCGCCGCGGCAAATCAAAATCGGCGTGTCGGACGAATTGACCGAATCCACCGCGGTATCGTCGGCGTCATCGCCGAATACAAAGCGGTTTTGCAAATACAAAAACGGGTACTCTATATCCGCCAGAACTCCCACATACTCCTTAGCCTTGTCGTGCATCGTCTGAACGGGCGAGTTGAAGCCCGAAAGGCACACCGCCGCCTTAACGTCCGCCTCGTCAAGCGCCGCCGCAACGGCGTAACCGCCGAGGCTGTGGCCGTAGAGATACACGGGCAGAGCCTTGGTTTTGGGATCTTTTTCGGCGTAGTCTATCGCCGCTAAAAGATCGCGCTTTGACTGCTGCAAGCCTACGGTGCTATCTCCCTCGCTTTGGCAAACGCCGGTCGCGTCATAAGCGAGCACGCGGTAGCCGTTGTCCGCAAAAAACAATATCTCCGCAAGGTGGGAATCGCTGTTGCTGTTCATCCCGGGGGCGATGATGACCAGACCCTTGGGGTCATTCGCGGAATACAAATATCCGCTCAGCTTATTGCCGCCGGAGTCAAAGCTTACCTGCTCGCGCCGGCAGTTTGATTGAGCGAGCGCGTAGGTTATCTCTACAGAGTTGTCGAGCGAATCGACACGGTGGAACAGCACGCCGAAAATCACGACCGAGCCCGCCATCGAGAGCGCGGAAAAGGCAAAAATAATCAGAAGGAAAATGCCGATCACCCTTTTGAGTTTGATATGTAGTTTTTTATTTTTCACGGCTTTTCACCTCTATTATTCCACGATTTTCAATGATTATTCATCTTGACAACCAACTGACAACCAACTGACAACCAAACGGCAGCCAATTGACTCCCTAAGTTAAGTTAAGCTAAGTAAAGTTAAGTTAAGCTAAGTAAAGTTAAGTTAAGTTAAGATAAGAGAAGAAAAGAAAAAGAAAGAGAATTTTTATCTCTCTCTTTATCTCTGTTTATCTCGAATTATTTTAATTCTTTTAAAAATTCAATTATCGTACTGTCGTACTTTTCGGGCGCATTCACCCTTACACGGGAATGTTGACCCTTTTCAAACCATACAAGGCGCTTGTTTTCGGAGCCGCACTTTTCAAACAACTTTTCCGCCTGGTCGGGCGTTGAGTAGGTATCCTGCTTGCTGTGGATGAAAAGTATCGGCTTTTTGAGCCTGTCTATGCGTTTTATCGGGCCGTCGCTCACAACATTCGCGTGCGAGAAAACCCTCATAAAAAGGAATATCAGCCAAGTGAAGATAAGCTTCGGGTGCTTGTCCTCATCCATATGATTTTTGAATGTCTCGCTGAAATTGACAAACATTCCGTCGGCGCACATTCCCTCGATGTAATCGGGACAGTTTTTGTCTACCATAGCGAACAGCGCCACCGAAGAGCCGATGCAGATGCCGTGCAAAAACACGCTCTTGTTGTGAAGCTCCTCGACGAGCAGCCTGCTCCAGCACTGCAGATCGGCGTACTCTCTGTAGCCGAGGCAACAGAAAACTCCGTCGGAATAACCGTGGGCGCGGTTGTCGATAACAAGCACATTGTAGCCCGACTTCCGGTAGGGCTCGGCAAAGTAGTAGCAATACTTTAGCGACTCCATTCTTCCGGCGATCACTATAGCCGCCTTTTCGCCGCCAAAGTCAAAATACTCGCCGACAAGGTGGTACTTTCCGCTCTGCACCTCGACCTCGCGCTTATAGTCTGAGTAAAGCTCGCCCCAGTCGAGTCCGTCGTAGTACATTCCGCTGTACTCTTCGTCGTTTTCGGGGAGCTTAACGTCTCTGCCCCATTTCTTTTTTGATGTCCTGACAAGCAGGACGGTGTAGATAACGCCCGCCAAGATGATCTCGGGAAGTACAAACCCGAACATCACCACCAAGACGGCTATCCAAATCCAAATGCTCATATTACTCCATTATCCTTTAGCTAATCTTTAGCCAATGTTCTTTAGCAAAGTCCGATTATCCAGCGGTAATGCTTTTGACCACCCTCGATAAACTCAACGTCGAGCAGAGGGAACTCCTCCTCAACGCGTTCGGTCAGCTCGTCGATCTGTTCCTCGTCGACCTCGTCACCGCAGAAAACCACGCAGGTCTCCTTGTCTTCTATCTCCGGCACGAGCTTCATTCCGTCGATTATAGCATCGTACCGGTTCTTTGAAACGCAGACAAGCTCTCCATTTAGCAAAACTATATCCTCGCCGGCTCTGCAGGTCAGCTCGTGGTAGGTGTAGTCGCGCGTTGCGGTCGTCTCTACGAGCGTGCAGACATCGTCAAGGCCGTTTTTCATCTGGTTAATCCTAAAAGCCGGCTTTTCGTCGGGCACATCCATAGCTTTGGAAAAGTAGCCCTCGGCTATGCTCTTTGTCGGCAGGATATGAACGTTCTTTTTGCCGCAAAGCTCAACCGCCTGCTGCGCCGCAAGTATCACGTTTTTGTTGTTAGGCATAACAACTATGGCGTCCGCGTCGATCAGCTCAAACGCGTCGACAAATTCCTGTGAGGAAGCGTTCATAGTCTCCTCGCACTTTATAACGACATCGCAGCCCAGCTCCTTAAACAAGGCTTCAAGTCCGTCGCCGTTAACTACGGAAACGATAGCGAGTTCCTTGTGAGGCAGCTTTTTGGGCTCTATTTTTTTCTTTAAAACTTCATTGTGCTGAAGCTGCATATTCTCCATCTTAAAGGTCAAAAATTCGCCGTATTCCTGGCTTAGCGCGATGACCTTTGCGGGCTTGAGCGTGTGGATATGCACCTTTACGCGCTTGCCGTCCTGAACCACGACGAGCGAGTCGCCGTAAATACCTATATCCTCGATATATGTTTCGAGCTTGAAGCGCTGGGTGTATTTTTCGCCCTTTAGGAGCTGTAAAATAAACTCTGTGCAATAACCGTCCTCAAAGCTTGAATTCTCGTTGAACAGAGAGAAGTCGATCTCTTTGCCCGGGTCGGGCGCGCTGTGCTCCTTGGGCGCGGTCTTTTTGTTTGTTCTGTAAACGTCGCCGTAAAGGTAGCCGAGCATACCCTCAAAGATATAGATAAAGCCCTGTCCGCCGCTGTCAACTACCCCTGCTTCCTTTAACACGTCAAGCATTTCGGGCGTGTACGAAAGGGTCTTTTTCATCTCGGCGATATACATCGCAAGGATCTCCTCGATCGTTGAGTTCCTTGTGATCTGTCCCCTGATGTGCTCTATACCTTCTCGCGCAACGGTCAGGATAGTACCCTCCACCGGCTTGATGACTGAGTCATACGCCGTGCGGTAACCCCTGATAAGCGCGTTGCGAAGCTCACCCGGACCCGCAAAGGACGAGCGGGCGAGCTCTGTATATACACCCTTGAAAAACTGAGAAAGGATAACTCCCGAGTTTCCCCTTGCGCCGAGCAGCATACCCGCGCTGAGGGCCTTTGTATAGACGCCTATCGACGCGCTTGATTTCGCGTATTTTATTCCGTTGGCGAGCGTTAGGTACATATTTGTACCGGTATCTCCGTCGGGCACGGGAAAAACATTGAGCTTGTTAACCTCTTCCTCGTGCCTGCTGAGGTTTTGGAGTCCGTTTTTGACCATCTTCTCAAACTGAACTCCGTTGATGCGTTTGTTCCTCATATAATCATTTCCTTTGCTTTCGTAGGGGCGGACCCGCGTGTCCGCCCGTTCTCTCACCAACGTTTGGCTATAAGCGGGCGGACACATGGATCCGCCCCTACAAAAATCACATTAACGAATTTTAACTCTATTATCCCTGCGCTTCAATGAGCTTTTGAATAAGCTCTTTTTCCTGATCAAGTCCCTTTGAAATGGGCTTGCCCACATAATAAGCCGCCATAAGTCCGGGACCGACATTTACTCCGCAGAACGGATAAACGTCAACTATCTCGACCGCCTTGGGCTTAAAGCGCTCGAGTATCATTTCTTTGTACTTTTCAGCCGGGGCAAGTCTGTTTGTCTGGGCGATAAATATCGTCTGCTCCGAAGCGTTCTCGATAGTATTCTCGATATAATCGAGCAAAACGGCATAGGCTTTTTTAGCTCCCTTGACCTTGCCGATGACCGTGGTAAGTCCGTTGTAGTCAAACTCTCCGATAGGCTTGATACCGGCGAGCTTGCCGAAGAAAGCCTTGGAGTGGGTAAGTCTGCCCTTCTTGGCTACAAAGCTGAGGTCGTCGAGCCAGCCGCACTGGTGAACGCGGTTTTTGTTCTCCTCTATATAAGCTGCGGCTTCTTCGATGGAATGACCGTTTTCTCTGAGCTTAGCCGCCAAAATAACGAGCAGGCCGTGAGCGATGCTGAATCTTAAAGAATCTACGATTATGATCTTTGCGTCGGGATATTTTTCAAGAACCTGCTTTTTTGCCTGTGTAGCAAAGTCAAACGCGCCGCTGATAGCGCCCGAAATAGTTATTACCATAACGTCCTGTCCATCCTCTATGCACTTTTCAAAAGCGGCTGCAAACTCGTCGACATTTGGCGGAGAGGTAACGTAACCGTCGGGATTTTTGCTGAGATCCTTATAAAACTGCTCGCGGTTGGTTTTGTTCCAGTTGATGAATTCGCTGACTTCGGATCTGTCGGGGAGCGTAACGTGACCGTTGATGGTGATTATATCGTACTCCTTTTTCATTTCCTTGCTGACGTCGCAGGAAGCGTCCGAGATGATTGCAAATTTGTTCATTTTGATTGTCCTTTCTTTAGGTGATGCCGCAAGCGCGGCGTTGCCTTTATTTAATATAATCAGTTATAAACTGTTTTAAGCCTTCTTTTGTTTGGTCTTCGCCCGCGGCGTAATCAACTATGTGCTGAGCGCCCTCGACCGAGATAAGCGTCTTTTCGCTCTCCCGTTCCGTGAATAAACAGCGCGGGTATTTTTGTTTTGGCAAGAGATTTGCCGCACGGTGTGTATATATCCTCTTTAAACAAGATCCATGCTAAAAGCCTGATCGTCGGCAGCGTTAAAAACGGCAGTATATTGCGCTTTTTGCTGTCGTATTCAAGCTGCTTTCCGACTGACGAAAACGAGCAGTCAATAACCATTCCCTTTACCTTTTCGGATTTGATTTTATCCGAGGCGTAGGCAATCGACGCGCTGCCCATTGACGAGCCATAGAGAAGTATGCTTTTTACGTTTGGCTTTTCTTCCTCAAGCTCTATCCATTTCAGGACATCATACTGCTCGAGCAAACCCAG
>CACYQK010000016.1:0-19466 GCA_902776495.1 uncultured Ruminococcus sp.
CCACTTGGGACCCGCGCAGAGCTCGGTCACGCACTTGTTCTCACTGAGCTTATACTTTGTCATATGGCGCTCAGCCATACGCCAGATCTTATTCCTGATTTTTTTTCCCCGGAATATACCGAGCAAGACCCTGCTGCCGAACGCCATAAGCCCGCCGTTGTTTTCGGGCACGATCTGCGCCAAAAACAGCGAGTATATCATTGTCCACATAAACTGCATTTTTCTCGCGAATCTGCCGTCGGGAGCGACGTCGAGCGGAAAAACGTCGAGCACCAGTCCGTGCGGGATGTCCACCGTGGTCTGGTTTGTCTTTACCATTGTGCAGCTTGTGTCGGTAATGGTTATAAAAATGTTGCCCGTGAACATATCGTCATCGGTTTTGAGCAGCTTGAACCTGCCGTCGGCGTGCTGTTCGCGCCAGAGCTTTGGCAATTTTTCGTAGTCCTCACGCAGGAGCATAACGTCGACGTCATCATCCCACGGAACGAACCCGCCGTTTCTGAGCGCACCGATAAGACCTCCTCCGATAAGGTAGAAGGTCAGGCCGTTTTTTTCGCAAAAATCTCTGAAATACTCAAGCATCGGGAGCTGCTTTAGCTGGAGCTCACGCAAAAGCTCGGGGGTCAACTCAACTTTATCCATAAATCATCTTACCACTGTATTTTTGATAACCTTACGCTTTACCTTCTCTATATGCTCCTTGGCGTGGCTATGGCGTATCTTTCTGCGCCAAAACGGTATTTGAAGCAGTCCGACTATAGTGCCGACGCCGTAGGCGACGTGCAAAAGCGGGAATATCAGCGGCAGCAAAATAAACTGCGGCTGGATGTTCTTTACCGTGCAGCAGCCCACCGTGTTTACAAAATCGAACATTCCGTAGATTATAAGCAGGATGTAGAGCATAAACGGATGGCCGAAGATTGCGAACACTATCAGGATAAGCAGCGCCATAACGAACAAAAACGGCGCAAAGTGGAAGTACGAAAGGCAGCCCGGGCACTCCGACACCGTCAGGCCTATCCACTTGCCATTGGAGTACTTTTGCCTTATCATATGCTTTAGGGTGTTGCGCGAATGTTGATACGAGATTATATCAGGGCAGCAGCACATCTTAAAGCCAGCCTGTCTGATCCTGTAGTGGAACTCGTTGTCCTCGGTACGGCCGAGGTTTTCGTTAAATCCGCCCACGGTGGCGATGACCTTTCTGCGGTACGCCGCATGGAACAGGCTGTCCATATATTCCTTTTGGGTGGAGGGGCGTCTGTACGCCGCTACCGAACTGCCGAAAAGCGAATCCTCGGCGGCAAGGAGCGTCATCTTCCAAGAGCTCACGTTGGAGCTGATATTCGGACGACCGCCGCCCACTACGTTTTCTCCCTGTTTGAGGTTGTACACATTGCGCGAGACAAAGTTGCGCGGTATGCGCGCGTGAGCGTCAACGCGGATGATAACGTCGCCCGTGGCGGTCATAAGCGCGGCGTTCCAAGAAAACGCCTGGTTGCGCTTGGCGCACTGAACGATCTTGACGTCCATAAAACCGTAGTCGGTGTTTTTGAACTTTTCCATCCTCGCGTACGTCGCGTCGGTAGACATACTGTCTACAAAAACGATCTCGATTTTTTCGTGCGGATAGTCCTGAAGTGAAATATCACTGAACAACCCCTGAATAGCCTCCGCCTCGTTGTAGGCTATCATACAAAGTGAAACTACCATACTAAATTATCACCTATATTATTGTTCTGTGTGTCCTGTGAAAGCTGCTGCGGAGCGTACTTTTTCGCGGCTTTGTCGTCATCTGTCTTTTTGAGCCAGCGTGTGGAGTTTATCGCCGCGCACAGCGCGTAGGGTCCGACATAGATGACCGGCACAACAAAGAAGCAGAGCAGGATCCAGCCGATCATACTGAAAAAGAGCTTTAAAAACGCCCCGAAATGTCTGAACGAGAATCCGATGTAACCGAACATATACCTAACGGCACTGCTGCTGTCGTCGATCGCGTACAGGCAGAGCGGATAATGCAAAAACAGCGCGTAGATCAAGAACGCGAATACAGCCGAAGTCAGCCCGACTATAAATGCCGTCAAATCGCTTGTCTTTATGCTCAAGCCTAAAATATGTGTCAAACTGCCCTTTTTCATACCAAGCCCATCGACAAGCAACATATTCATTATTCCGCTGAAAAGGCTTGTTGCGGTGCCGTATATCAAAACCAGCACCATATTGATAAGGAGGGTCTTTAGGTATCTGCGGCCTCCCTTGAAGAAGTACAAAAGGTCGGTGATCTCATTGTTTTTATTTATAACCGCGTTTGCCGCCGCCTTGTACATACCGTTGAAGAACGGAGAGAGCAGCACGCCCGCGATAACCACGCCCGCAAGCGTCAGATAAAACGGGAGCTCCTTGCCCACCTCTATATCCTCGGTGTCGATATTGATCGCCTTGAACGCCAGCAAAATGACATACATAGCGTTCTCAAGCAGAACAAATATCAGCGCGGACAGGGCTATACCCGAGATTATCGGCAGCGTATTGCCTTTCATTGATTCTCTCGCCTGTTTTTTTACTAATTTTTCCTTACTCATAAACTCAAATCCAAAAATCTTATTCCGTGTATAAACGGTACATTGCCTCGAGGCATATCTGCATATGCTTCAGGAAATTCTCTTTGTCAACGCTTTCGTCGGCGTTGTGCATCTTTATGTCGTCGCCCTTGAAGTTGGGGCCGAACGCCACTCCTCTGCCGCCGAGCTTGCGAGCGTAGGTCCCGCCGCCGGTCGAGTAGACCTCTGCCTCCTCGCCGGTCACGCTCTCATATGCCTCGCCGAGAAGCTTTATCAGCCCGCTGTCTTTTTTGACATACAGCGGTCTTTCGTGAAAAGTCACCTTTGCGCTTACTCCGCTGCGCTCGGCAACGTTTTTGAACTGCCTGATGATATAGTCGCCGTTGACGGTAACGGGATAGCGGATGTCGAATTCCGCCTTGGCTACCTCTCCCTCGATGTGGACGACTCCGAGGTTGACCGTAAGCGAGCCCGAGACCGCGTCGCTCATCTTGATGCCGAACGACCTGCCGTTTGTCTCGCAGTTGTGCGCGTAGTCGATAAACGAGCATAACATTCCGATATCCTCAACATCATAGGCGTGGGTGATCAGATCTATCAGCGCCGCCGCCGCGTTGTAGCCCTTTTCGGGCTCGCAGGCGTGGGCTGCCTTGCCGCGGCTGATTATCATCAGACCGTCTATAGTGTAGTTGAACTCAAAGTCTCCGTCGCTCGCGTCGGCAAAGCGCATAAGCGTCTGCTCGTCGTAGCTTGAGGAGTCGAGCATAACATACGCAAGATCGGGTACGGCGTTGACCGCCTTGCCCGAATGGAACTGTGACAGCACCTTTGCCTCGTTTGACGGGGTGCTGACCTCGATGTGGATTATACCCTTTTCCGCAAAGCAAATTCCGTATTCGCTGTCGGGGGTAAAGGCGAGGTCGGGCAGCGGCTGAGCCTTAAAGTAGCCTTCCATATCCTCCATACCCGTCTCCTCCGCGGTTCCGTAAATGGCGCGGAGCGTGTTTTTGCCTGTGACTCCGCCCTCTTTGAGCGCGCGCAGACAGTAAAGATTTACAAGCGCCGCTCCCTTGTCGTCGGCAATTCCCCTGCCGTAGAGCCTGCCGTTTTGCTCGGTAAGCGCGTAGGGGTTGACGCTCCAGTTGTTGCCCGCGGGCACAACGTCAAGGTGAGAGAGGACTCCGCAGAGCTTTCCGCCGCTTCCGAGCTGAACGTGTGCGCTCTGCCCGGTCACAAGCTCGCCCTCAAGCCCGAAATCCCGGGCGCGCGCCAGTATGAATTCGAGCGCCTTCTTGCACTCGTCGGGCTTTGCGCCGTCGACCGATTCAAGACTTATGAGCTTGTCAAGGTCGTCAAACAACTCGTCCTTATATTTTAAAATATTATCGCCAAACTTCATTATATATCCCTCCGGTTATCACGAACATTGGACTTTCCGGGTTTTCCGAACGTCATTATATATCTCGCCAGTTATCGCGGATATTTGACTTTCCGGATCTTCTGACCTTTTTTACAATAAAGACCGTCAGCACCGTGAGCAAATAAACAACATACGCCGCAAGCGCGCAAAGGCTGATCTTTATGCCTAAATCAAGCCCCGGAGTGCGGTACTTGAACACTATCTCGCTCTTTGTGTGACCGGGCACCCTGACCGCCATAAAGCCGTAGTCGACCTTTTCTACGTCTACGGGTTCGCCGTTCACCTCTGCGGTAAAGCCCTCACTGTAGGGAACCGAGAAAAACATCAGCTTGTCGTTTCCCTTGTTTTCGTATTCCGCTCTGAATCCGTCGTCCGTGTACTCAAACTTTGAACAGGTATCCTGTTTCAGCTTGTCGCACGCGTATTTAAGCTGCGCCGAACCGAAGGTGTAGTCGTCCGTAACACTCTTGAAGTGTTCCGGAGCATCGCCGTAGAGCTCCTTGTATTTTTCCTCGGTATATCCCGTTATATCGGAGTATTTTTCCATCTGCTCGCGGGATAAGATCATTGCATAAACGAGCGCCTGGGGACGTTCCTTTTCCATTATGCGCTCAAATTCCTCCTCGGTGATATAGCTGTCAAAGCAATATCCCATGGGGATGTAGTTTTCGTCTATGTATATGTCAAAGCTGTTGCAGCTTTTTAGGTACTTCCAGCCGGGCATTTTGGTTCTGCCCGCGTTGTCGACAAAGCTCTTGTCAACGCTGAAATCCCCGTTGTCCATAATATAGTCAAAGTAATACTTTGTGCTCAAAAACGGTCTTAGGGCGTATGCCGAAAAATCGGGACGCGAGGCAACATCGCGCTTGACTCCGATCTTGCTGTAGAACTGCATTATCGAAGGCGAGACCGAGCTTTGGAAGCAATTGATGCTCTGGACTCTCCAGTACATCGAGGTATTGTCAACGCATTTGTAAAAATCGCTTCTTTCGGTCTCAAGGTCCGCTACTTCTATACTATCGCGCTGGTTTATTATATCCTTTTGAATCGTCTTTGTAGAGCCGCTGCCGAGAACTCCCGTTCCGATTATAAAGAACGATGTTCCAAGCGCGACCAACAGCACTGTCGCGGTTGCCGCGATAAAAAATCTCAGACGGTTTTTCAGGAACTTTTTGTATATCAGCGCCAGCGCCAGCAAGCACATCATAGCCATCAGCGCGTATATCCAAAAGCGCAGGTTGTCGCCCTGAACGCCGAGCGTATACACTTCCTCTTCGGCCTTTTCGGCTGTTTCGCTTTCGACTGTCTTAGGCATCAAGCCTATGAGCGCGATAGCGCCGAGGGTTATTCCCGATGACCAGATCAGCGCGCGCGTCCAGTTTGTGCGCTTTTCCTCGACCGCCCTGATCGTAGCCAACACAAATATGAGCACGAGCATATAGTACCATCTGGTGTAGTAGATCGAGCTGTTGAGCATCTGGAACATACTGTTGAGCACGGGAACAAACGCGAACAGTATCAATAGGCAAATGAGCTTTTTTATCCAGTCGCGTTTTTTAAGCTGCAAATAAGCTATTACGCCGGTCATACCGAACATCGGCAGCCAACCCGCGACCGATGCCCACTTGCAGTTTGACTCGGGCGTAAAGGTCGGCATAGCGGGCATATCCGCCGGGAAGAAAAACGCCAAAACCGCCAGCCAGTAACGCTGCGGCTTGTCGTGGACAAGCGAACTCCAGTCCTTTGGCAGGGTGTCGAGCCGCGGATTTCCGAGCAGCCCCAAGACCGAGGGCAAAAGCATAAAAGCGGAACCCGCAAAGCCTATCGCCACCTCGAGCGCCAAAAGCAGAAATTCGGTGATTTTGAATTTATATGTCTTTGTGAGCGTGAGCATCAAAAAATACATTATGACAAAGAGCACCTGACCCACAAAGAAGTAGTAATTTACAACGCACGCCGCGCACACCGCAACCGCAAAAAGTCCCCTGCGCTTGTCAAACAGAAATGTATCGAGCGCCGCCAAAAGCAGCGGGAACATTATCATCGGTTCGTGAAAATGGAAAAAGAATACGTTGTAGATGGAAAAGCCCGAAAAGGCGTAAAGGATACCGCCCATTACCGCGAACGGCTTGTACTCGACATACCTTTGCAGGAAAAGATACGCCGCGCCCGCCGCACAGGCAAACTTTAATATCAGTATAGGACCGATAAGATACGGAACGAATTCGTTGTCAAACGGGATAGTCATCCAGAAAAACGGACTGCCGAGCGTGTAAAAGCTGTAGCTCGAGATAGTATCGCTGCCGAGGTCGGTAAGGTGATTCCAGCCCAGATCTCCGCTTCTTACCTGCGCGTGAAGCATCTGGTAAAACGGGATCTCCTGAACATTAAAATCTCCGTAGTAATAAAATATGCCGCCCTGATAAACAATAAAAGGTATAAACAACGCTGCCGCTACGATCAGACCGACAAAAAATGTCAGCAGAAAGAAGTGGCCGTTCCGGGGCTTATAGCGCTGTAGTGTTTTCCCCATTGAAAAAACTCCTGTAATAATCTTTGACTTTTGTGATAAAAACGGTATAATAAGCTTAGTGAACCGTGCAAAAACCTGCGTTTTAGGTTTTATCACACTCTATATTTGTTTATTATACCATAAATATATTGTTTTTGCACTATTTTTGCTAAAATTTTTTATTTGGAGTTTTAAATTATGACCTCTTCTCATTTTTACGCTATGCTCTCGCGGATGAAGTACATCAACCGCTGGGGACTTATGAACAACACAAGACCCGAAAACATCAGCGAACACAGCCAACAGGTGGCGATCCTGACCCACTGCCTTGTGCTGATACACAACAAGCGCTTCGGCGGTAAGCTTGACGCCCAGCGCGCGGCTCTGCTCGCGGTTTTTCACGATTCGACCGAGATCATTACCGGCGATATGCCCACTCCGATAAAGTACCAAAACCCCGAGATCATCGGCGCGTACAAGCAGATCGAGGAAAATGCCGCAGACAGGCTTGTTTCTCTTTTGCCCGAGGATTTCAGGGATGAATACGAGCAAATCCTGAAGCAAAGCGGAGAACAGGACGAACAACTGCACAGGTTTGTAAAGGCAGCCGATAAGTTTTCGGCGCTGATCAAGTGCATTGAAGAGATGCGAATGGGCAACGATGAGTTCAGAAAGGCAAAGGAAACCATACAAAAGTCGATCGACGATATGGATATGGATGAGGCAAGGGTTTTTGAAAAGGAATTTCTGCCGTCGTTCTACCTCGTGCTTGACGAATTGGAATAAAACCATATAAACCCAAAAAGACACGCCGAATTCACAATATTTTCACAATTTTGATTATCTATATCAAAAAAACACATTTTCTCTCCCCAAATTTCGTCACCCCAAAAACCTATATTTCTAAAAAAGAATTATCTATTGGAATTATGTGGTATAATATAAAATGTCTATTTGCAGGATTTAGCATTATACTAATTATAGCTTTTTATAGCTTTCTGAATAATACAGGAGGAATAATATGGCAAATTCTCACGGCCACTATGTTGATATCAGCTCAAACACTCAAGTGTTTAAGCTCTACAACAAAAAAGGCAGAGTAATAAGAGTTTTGTGTCTTGTATTTTCAATATTGTTTTTGCTTGGCGGCAGCGCTATTCTTTATTACTTCGCACTGCTCAACTCTATGAACTTTTCTGATTTTACGGGAGGTTCCGACAAAGATAACCCCGATTCGGTTTCTTCAACTCTCGCGGCAGAAATGGCAGGCGACGGAACCCAGCTTACAGTTGGTGACGGACAGCTGCTTCAGGACAGCAAGGTACTCAACGTAATGCTGTTCGGTGAAGACAACAGCCACGGCGATAAATACGGACGTACCGATACAATGATTATGCTGTCGATCGATAACTGGCACAAGAAGCTAAAGCTGACTTCTTTCCAGCGCGACACATATGTTTATATCCCCGGTCACGGAATGAACAAAATCAACGCTGCCTACTCCGAAGGCGGCCCCAAGCTGACTATTGAAACAATAGAGGCAAACTTCGGAATCAAAATAGACCGCTACGCGGTCGTCGATTTTGACAGCTTTATTGAGATAATCGACACCCTCGGCGGAATCGATATGGAATTGACTCAGGATGAGATCGACTATATCAACTATCAGATGTACAAAAACGATCAGTCCGATGATAGGACAACGATCAAGGATTCGCCCGGTGTGGTTCACCTTAACGGTCAGGAAGCTCTTTGGTACGCCAGAGACCGCGGCCTGACAAAAGGCGAGGACGACAACGAGATCGGCCTCAGCGGAGATGACTGGGACAGAACTTCTCGTCAGAGAAAGCTTCTCGAAAAACTCATCACCGATATGAAGGGCGCCGACCTTACGAAGATCGTTTCTATCGTTAGCAAGATCGGTCCTATGATCACCACAAACCTCAAAAAGGATGAGATCACCGCGCTTGTTTCTCACGCGCCCACGTACCTCGGCTACAAGGTTGAGCAGTACTACATCCCTACAGAGGGACTTTGGTATTACGACAACAATACTTCCGTGGGTTCGGTCATCGCTATTGCCGATATGAACGCTCAGCGTATGGCATTCGCGAAGTTCATTTATGAAGACAGGATCACGGGCGGCACCGAAAGCGGTGACTCGTCGAGTTCATCTTCGAGTTCGTCTTCAAACTCATCATCGAACTAAATCATAAAAACTAAGGGTTGACTCATTTGAGTCAACCCTCTTTTTGCTTTATCGGCGATCGTACCGCCATTGCAAGTCATCTGCTGTTGTGATCCTCGCTGATTTTGTGACTCCAGCTTGGGCGCAGTCTTTTGCCGCCTCTGACATCCGACACCGCCGCACTGACTGCCTCGTAAACCACGCCTGTTCCGCGACTGTCCGCCGTGTAGTCTACCGCCCTGTCGCGATTGATACCGTAGGTGTTCGCGGTCTCTATAGCGTCGATATTCGCGCCGATAAACAGGAATTCCCAGCCGTCTTTTTCTTTCTTTTGCTCGATCAGCCTCTTTATATCTCGGCTGTTGTAGCGGCGGCTGGCGTTCTCCAGACCGTCGGTCGTTATCACGAACATAGTGTGCTCGGGGATGTCCTCGGGCCGCGCGTACTTGTGGATGTTGCCGATGTGCTTGATCGAATCTCCCATTGCGTCGAGCAGTGCCGTGCAGCCTCTTACGGTGTAGTCGTCCTCGGTTATGGGCTTGATTTCTTCAAGCCGGAGCCTGTCGTGGAGCACAATGCTCTCGTGGTCGAACAGCACGGTTGAAACATACGCCGTACCGTCCTGATTCTTCTGCTTTTCTATCATCGAGTTAAAGCCGCCGATCGTGTCCTTTTCAAGGCCTGCCATTGAGCCGCTTCTGTCGAGGATAAAAACGATCTCTGTGATGTTGTTCTTCTTTGTCATAATAAACGCCTCCGTTTGGTTTGTTTTTTGTTTTGTCTTTTGACAACTATATAATAAACCAAACGAAGATTGCTATGGTCGCTTTTAAAGCGACATTTACAAATTGCTCTGTCAATGCTATAATTGTTTCAGAGGTGATAGAATGTTCTTCAAGAAGCCCGAAAGAAAAAATCTGAGCGCCGACTTTATACTCGAGCTCAAAAGATATATCGACATAAACCTTGAACCGGAGGAGGTATTTTACGCCGCAGACGACTCCCCCGCTCCCGAGCCGCCCAAAAGAGCGGGAATAAAACGCTCTCGTGAGCGTGGAGGACATAGCGCCGATTATGCTGCGGGCACGCCGATGTCTGCGCCGCTCAGCCCCATACCACGCGCCAGACCTGCCGAGCCGGACTACATAGGGGATCTTGACGAAAGGCTCAAAATACTTGACGAGAGCTTTTCCGAAATGCTGCTCAGAAAGATCGACGATAAAGGTATGACCGACGCGCAGTGCTATAAAAAAGCGGCGATCGACCGCAAGCTGTTCTCCAAAATACGTTCAAATCCGCAGTATAAGCCGAGCAAGCAGACCGCCGTATCGTTTGCCGTAGCGCTCGAGCTCGACCTTGAAGAAACAAAGGAGCTGCTGATGAAAGCGGGTTACGCGCTGTCGCACAGCAATAAGTTCGATATAATAATAGAGTTCTTTATTCTAAAGAAGAATTATAACCGTTTTGAGATAAACGAGGCTCTGTACGAATTTGACCAGCCTTTGATTTAAATTTCCATACAAAAAACGCTTCCGAAATCCGGAAGCGTTTTTTTTGCTCTATACTTTCTCATAAAAAACATTCAAAAACTGCTCGTAAAACTCTTTTTCGGTAACAGTGAACTCAGCCATTTGGTTATCATTCAAGCTTGTTTTGCCGGGAATAGTGATAATTCCTGTGTTCAGCGCGCCGTGCAACGCAATATCCTGCGCTATATATGTGATCTTAGCAGGATTGAGATTTGTGCAGGAGAACGGAGAGCTTTCGTTAAACAGCGTTACCGCCGCGGACGGATTTCTTCTTACCTCCGTCATAACCTTACTCATAAAGCTTTGGGCGTAAACCTGTTGCCGCTTCATTCTCAGGTTGTTGGCATCAGCGGTATTGTGAACCCTGGCTCTTACAAATCGTTCTGAATCGTCCCCCATAAGGTGATACTTCTCACCCTCTTTGAACTTATCGATCGTCTCGGGGGATATAACGTCGACCCCGTTGACAGCGTCATTAACTGCTGCGATTCCGTCGAGATCGAGCGAATAGTAGGTGTTGACCGGGATATTGTAGAACAGGCGCTTTACGGAAGCGACCGTGTTTGTACAGCTTGTTTCCTTTCCGTCACCGTACGCGTAGGAAAGACATATCTGCTGCTTTTGCGTGCCGGTGTAATAACCGCCGGCTGAATATATCGCAACATCTGTCATGGTATCTCTGGGAACATTCAGCAAAGTCAGCTTGCGGTTCTTAAAATCCATAGCCATAAGAACAAGCACGTCCGCCTGACCGCCTGTTCCCTGATCGTTCGCGTCATTTAAATCGCGCTTATCAACGCCCATAAACAGCAAGCTGGTCACTTTATCGTTATATTTATAGGTGACGCCGTTATATACAATATACTGACCGCCGTCCTGAACCAAAGCGTCTACGCTGTCAGGAGCGGTGATATTAACATCATCGGTAAAAAGTTCGTCTTGTCCTCTTATAATCAAAAAGGCGGTGATCCCCGCGAAGATAAGCGCAAGCGCCGTAAACACACACGCCAGGGATATAAGAACCTTTTTCCATGTTTTCATTTTATGTTTTTTGTGATTTTTGCGTTTTTTATGATGGGATCTGTGATGTGAATGATGTGAGGATCTGAGTGAGCTGCTCTTTTTCCTTTTACGTTTAGGAGTCTTGTATATATAATCCTCGTAATCATCTTTTGTTGTTTTATCGTCTTTGGCTACCTCTGTTTTTTCTTCGGCGACCCTGAAACCGGACGATGTACTGTAGACATCGTTATCCCACGTGAACGCGCGTTCACCCGGCTTGCTCATCTTTTATAAGTACCCCCTGTACCAAATAACGTCCGTCGCCTCCGCCGTTAAGGCAGGTGCTGAGGACAAGCATTTTGTCATCTGTGGTAAGCTTGACGTCCTTTCTGACGTTGCTCGACACCGACCTCGGGTTGAGCGCTTCCTGCTGCCACCGGGCATAAACCTCGTCGTCCGTGAAGTTGAACGAGTTCATTATATGCCTATCATCATAAATATAGGCAGAGACAACCTCGTAAGTCAGTTTTTTGTTTTCTGTGTAAATATAGATATATTTATTATTTTCAAAGAAATCTGGATCCGAGAAATTATGCAGGGTTGCAAACATAGAACCGTCAAGCATATTGTGGCCGTAAAGCACGGTCACGCGGTCAGTAAAATCTCGTTTATTGCACGACTGTGAATAAATGGTTCCCGGAAAGCTGTAATGCTTGTGGATATCGTGATCAAGATAAAAATTATCGTCCTCGTAGCTCTGCGCGACGGGGTAATTTACGTTTGTGTTCGGAATATTGATCCACGCGTAGATATCTTTATTCTCCTCTTCAAGCTCGGGCACATTGACGGGATTTTTTACCGTAGGTGTGGTATCGCCGCTCTCGGGCTTATCCGAGCTTTGAGCGACACTTCCCGGCTGATCCGTTGCGGAATTTGAAATATCAGAGGCATAAGAGCTCGCGAGCTCTGTGTATTCCTTGTCAGCAGCGGCGCTGTTTACTATCCTGAAAACGATATATCCCTCGACCGCCAAAAAAATGAGCGCAAAAATAACAATAAGGACAATGATCAGTTTGTTTTTATCTTTTTTCACGCTCTCACCTCTTTACATATTAATCATGCCTGACGGCTTATCACTCAAGAAAAAAAGCCTCTTTACAAAAAGAGGCTTTGAAAACCTGTTAAATTACTTCTTAGCCCTGGCTTTCTTTACGGCAAACAATGTGGCCGCGCCGCAAGCAGCTGCAGAAAACGCAATTGCAGAAAATGTCGCAACGCTGTCTGTACCTGTCTTAGGTGAAACAGGGTTTGTGTCTTTCTTAACATCCGATTTTGTCGGCTCGGTCTCTGCCTGAGTTGTGGCTTCAGGGCTGTTGACCGAAATCGCAAAAGCGGGAACCGCGCTGAAAGCGATGATCATTACTGCAACGATTGCTGTAATTAACTTTTTCATTGGTATCTCCTCCATTTGTATGAGATTTCTGTTATTATATTTTTAATAAATTCAGATTCGTCTTTCTCATCGATAATATTATAACACATGATAACAAAAATGTAAAGTATTTTTTACAATAAAATTTTACCATAATACACAAAATTTCATTCCAAATATCGTTATTTTGACAGTTTGAACTCTGTCAATGTTGTTTTTATTGCATAGTCCGAAAAAAAATTGTATAATAAAGAACGTAAAACAGACTGTAAAAACAGCTTTGAAGGGAGTTTTGACAATGAATGTTTCCGAGCTTCAACAGAAGATAATCGAGTTAAAAAAGCAAAACGACGTTTGTATCCTCGCGCACAGCTATCAGGCGCGCGAAATCTGCGAGATCGCCGACTACACCGGCGACAGCTACAAGCTAAGCGTTGACGCGGCTAATGTCAAAAACAAAAATATACTGATGTGCGGCGTGCGTTTTATGGCGGAGACCTGCAAGATACTCTCGCCCGAGAAAAAGGTGCTTTTGGCTCAGCCGATCGCGGGCTGCGCTATGGCGGATCAGATGGACAGGGCGTTGATCTCAGAGGTCAAGAAGAACTATCCCGATTACACGGTCGTTGCGTATATAAACACAACCGCCGAGCTCAAGACGATCTGCGACGTCTGCGTTACAAGCTCGTCCGCGGTGAAGATCGTTAATAATATCGAGAACAAAAACATCCTCTTTATACCCGACTGCAACTTGGGAAGCTTTGTTCAAAAGCAATGCCCCGATAAAAATATCAAGCTGTTGAACGGCGGCTGCCCGATCCACGCCTGTGTCTCCGCAGAGGAAGCCGAGGCGGCAAAGGCTGCTCACCCGAACGCGGAGCTTCTTGTACATCCCGAGTGTACTCCCGAGGTATGCGCGTTTGCCGACTATATCGGCTCGACCTCGGGCATTATGAAGTACGCCGAGGAGTCCGATAAAAAGGAATTCATCATCGGAACAGAGATAAGCATCGCCGAGCATTTGCAGTATATGTGCCCGGACAAGAAGTTCTATCTGCTCTCGCTGAAGCTGATCTGCCCGAATATGAAGGCAACTACGCTTTATGACGTTTACAACTGTCTTAACGGCTGCGGCGGCGAGGAGATATTGCTCGATGATGAGACTATCCGCGACGCCAAGCGCTGCATTGACGAGATGATAAGGCTCGGAGAATAATATGGCAAAAAAAGCATTGATCGCGATGAGCGGCGGCGTTGACAGCTCGGTCGCGGCGCACCTTACCCAAAAAATGGGGTATGAATGCGTCGGCATCACAATGAAGCTATACGATAACGACGACATAGTTTGCGACAACGAAAAGACCTGCTGCTCGCTTGATGATATCGACGACGCGAGGAGCGCGTGCCGCAGGATAGGCATTCCCCACAGCGTTTACAACTTTAAGGACAGCTTTAGGGAAAACGTGATCACGCGGTTTATTGACGCGTATGAAAACGGCGCGACGCCGAATCCCTGCATAGACTGCAACCGTTTTATAAAGTTCAAGGAGCTTGTGGTTCGTGCCGAGGTGCTGAACTTCGACTATGTTGTAACCGGTCACTACGCAAGGATAGAGTTCGATGAGGATAAGGGCAGGTATCTGCTGAAAAAAGCCGTTGACCTGTCCAAGGATCAGAGCTATGTGCTGTATTCGCTTACGCAGGAACAGCTGAAAAGGACGCTTTTGCCGCTCGGTGAAATGACAAAGGATCAGGCGAGAAAGCTCGCAAAGGAGCTCGGGCTGATCAACGCCGAAAAGCGCGACAGCCAGGACATCTGCTTTGTGCCCGACGGCGACTACGCCGCGTTTATCAGAAGCTATACGGGCAAGGAATACCCCGAGGGCGATTTTGTCGATGAAAGCGGCAATGTGCTCGGCACCCACAAGGGGATAATCGGGTACACGATTGGTCAAAGAAAGGGCCTGGGGCTCGCCCTGCCCGCGCCGATGTACGTCAAGGAAAAGGATCTGAAAAATAACCGCGTGGTGCTTTGCGATAACGACTCGCTGTTTTCAAAGGAGCTTACCGCGAACGATATAAACCTGATTTCCGTTGATGAGATAACAGAGCCGATGAGGGTCTGCGCGAGGGTCAGGTATAACCAAAAGGAACAGCCCGCCACGGTCACACAGCTTGACGATGACACCATCAAAGTGGTTTTTGACGAACCGCAAAGGGCGATCTCAAAGGGGCAGGCGGTCGTGCTGTATGACGGCGACGTTGTTGTCGGCGGCGGAACGATAGTTTAGTGAACGATTAACAATTTAGGATTAACAGATTAAAGGCTCCCCTAAAGCACTATCTTGCATCAGGGGAGCCTTTAAATTTTACGGAAAAGTGTGTTTTCGGGAATCCGAGCTTTCCATTCGCACCGACTTTTCCGTCTCGTTCTGCGCCTTTCGGGAATATTAATTTTCAAATCACGCAAAGTCTTCTTCTCGAATTGTGGTGTCGCCACCGCGACCACGACAAAAAACAGGCAACAGCCGGATGATAAGCTGATGCCTGTTTAATTCAAAAACTGCGGGGGATTCCACAGAGTATTGACTTTTTGCTGTTCTGTGAATTTAATTTTTTTACGCCTGATATATGCCTGAAAAACTTGTGCCCGGGAATTGTGCCTGATCTTGCAAAACCTTGCTGCATCTGTTATTTAGACGCCAGCCAATTTTCAACTTCCTCCTGCAGGCGGTCACGGTCGTTAACGACCTGCCCGTCACAGCCCAAAACCTCACAAATCTTTGAAGGCTCCAACTCGTCCGCCTTCTGGTGGGCTATATAATACGCTACGTTTGCAATGAACTTGCGGATATCCGCGGGACGACGCTGTCCTGACAGGATCCTTGAAATATACGAGGGGTCGTAGTTAAGTCTTCTGCCAAGCTCGTTGTTGCTGATATCAAAGCTTTTCATCAGCTGCTTCAGCTTTTCGATAAAGGTATCGTAATCGATTCCGTAGCCCTTGTCGATCAACTTTTTTAACGACTCGGTAACTTCTTCCTGAGTAACGTCACAGTTGTTCTTTTCCAAAAGCTCATACAAGCCCTTGGTGAGTCCGGCAAAGTGCTCGCCGCGAACGTTTGGAACTCTGTAACCCTTTCTGTATCTGCTGATCGTACCTTCCGATAAACCTGAAGCTAACGCAAGCTCTTTGCTTGAACATTTAGCCTGCAGAATGTAGTCATTTAACCTTTCGTGGAAAGTCATATAAATCTCCCCATTCTGTAATATGATAACATTCTGTAAAATCCGGTTGATCTTCGCACGTTATATCGTTTAGTATAATTCTTTATTCGCAATATCAACTCGAAAAAATCACCCGAATTAGGTATAAATATTATACCATATAATTCCTATAAATGTTATATTATTTCCGATTTGTCAATGACAGTTCGGGTGATAAACACTGGACTTTACTTAAAAATACCATTTTGTGCCAATAAATAATCACCGCCTGTTTTTCATAAAAAATCACAGGCGGTGAATAATTATAATTAATTGCTATTGAATGGTGTTTTTAACCTCTCAACATTTCTGCCGCTTTTTCAACGGTCTGCTCAATGGTCGGTTTTCCATCCGATATATCAACGATAAGGTCGGCGTATCGCTCATAGAGCGGCGCCCTTTGCTCGTACACATTTTTGAGAGTTTCGTTTTTGTGAAAGACTATCCCGCGCGTTGTGATGTTTGTGACGCGGTGCTTTATCTCATCAAACGGAACTTTGATGTAAACAACCTTGCCGAGCTGCTTTAGGTGCTCCATCGCGCTTTTAGACAGCACCATCGAGCCGCCGGTGCCGATCTCCTGCTCAAGTTCAAGAAATCGGTCGAGCCCGTCCTCGTCGAGGATATTCTGGAGCGGCTTGCCGGCTTTTCTGCTGATAAGCAGGTCGGTGTCGATAAACGAATAGCCGAGCGCCTTGGCAAGCAAAACGCCCACCGTGCTTTTGCCCGAGCCGGGCATTCCGATCAGAATTATGTTATCCATATCAAAGGATCCTTACGTTGAGAGAATCTGTGGATGCGGTCGGAACGGTCTTGTTTGAGGAGAGCACAACAACAACGTCTCCCTTTTGGAACAAGCCGGTGCTCCACGCTCTTTCAAGAGCCTGGTTTGTGATGTCGTCCATATCATACAGCTCCTCGCCGAGCAGAGCGGTGATGCCCCAGTTGAAGCAGAGCTTTTTACATACGATCTCTGAGGTAACTACTGCGATGATGGGAACATCGGGTCTGTAATGCGCCATAGCTCTTGCCACTCTTCCCGTCTTGCTCTCAACGATAATACCTTTGGCACCGATCGCCTCGGAAATTCCCTTTGCCGACTTGCAAATGCTGGAACGCAGGGCGTTCTCATCATCGGCAGAATGTTCCATAACATACTTTTTGAGTGCGTCGAACTCGCCGTTACTCTCAGCCTCCAAGCAAATTGACGCAAGCGCCTTTACGCTCTCTACGGGATACTTGCCTGCTGCGGATTCTCCCGACAACATAACCGCGCTGGTTCCGTCATAAACGGCGTTTGCAACGTCGCTGATCTCTGCACGGGTCGGGCGGGGCGAGGTGGTCATACTCTCGAGCATCTGGGTAGCCGTAATAACATACTTGCCCTTGGCTACAACCTTGCGGATAAGGGTCTTTTGGATCTCGGGCAGCTTGATGAACGGGATCTCAACGCCCATATCTCCTCTGGCTACCATAATGCCGTCGGCGTAGTCGATGATCATATCCATATCGTCAACGCCGCTCTGGTTCTCGATCTTCGCGATGATCTCAACATACTCATAACCGAGGCTGTCGATGTAATCGCGCAGGGTGCGGACATCCTCGTGATTGCGGACGAATGAAGCCGCCACAACGTTTGCGCCGTGCTCGAGACCGAACTCGATATCCTTTCTGTCCTGAGCGCTGACGTACGGCATATTTATATGATAACCGGGGATGTTGATGCTCTTGCGGTTTGTCAGCCTGCCACCCTTGTTAACAACGCAGGTGATTTTTTCGGGATAAACCTTTGTAACAGAAAGCGAGATCATACCATCGTCAAGCAAAACCTCTCTGCCGATTATGTTGTTGCCGGGTCTGTTGCATATATCAATGAGTCTGGGGTAAGAGATCGCGACGCCCTCGGAGTCGCCCTCTTCCTTTTCTTTATAAAAAGTGAACTCGCTGCCCTCTTTGAGCTCGGCAGAGCCGTCCTTAAAGGTCCCGACCCTGACCTCTGGTCCCTTTGTATCGAGCAAGATCGCGATATTTTTGCCGCTTTCCGCGATCGCTTCCTTTAGCGTCGCGAAAACGCCCTCGAGCACACCGTAGTCGCCGTGCGACATATTTATACGGGCAACGTTCATACCCGCTTCTATCATCTTCAGCATAGTTTCTTTTTCGTAACAGGCAGGGCCTATTGTACACACGATCTTGGTTTTCCTCATTTTATAATCTCCCTTCGGATTTTATTATATTAATACAGTTTTATTCTAACACAGTATGTACAAATATGCAATACAAACAAAGAAATAATGTAAAAAAGTTAGGATGGCGGTAGTTCGCCATCCTAACGATCAATTTTGGAAATACTTTTATGAAATCTCGTAAAGGTGTCTGCCCTTTTCGTTTACTGCTTCAAGAGCGATGTAGCTGTGCTCCGCTCCGTCAAACGGGATCTTCTCTGTCTGTTCGGTTCCGTTTGTAAATATAACGTATTCGGTTTCCTTTGGAACATCATAGGTGTAAACAGCTTTTCCCGCAGCGTTCGTACCGTTTGCAGTCATTACTACTCCCGGCCACTGAACGGGATAATTGCCCTCACCGTAATAGTAGATGGTGATATTTCCGTCCCAGTCAAGCGTATTGGTAAAGGTAACAGTGTAACTGTTTTGAGGATCATCAGGCTGAGTCGGATCAGTGGGATTTTGAGGCTGAGTCGGATCCTGCGGGTCGGTGGGATTTTGAGGATCGGTGGGATTCCTGAAATCGTCGATCATCTCCGCCGCGTATTTCTGGATGAGCGTAGCGTCGCTTACGGAAACTATGTTATCAAAGCTGACGTCTCCGAGCTCATATTCAGCCGCGTTGAAATCCTTTAACTGTGCCGCGTAATACTGCACCTGAGTAGCGTCGTTTACGGTGATCGTGCCGTCGCGGGTTACGTCGCCGAGCAGATAATCCTTGCCGCTGCTCAAAGCGAATTCGTTTGTCAGCCACGCGGCGCGGCTTACCATCCAGTCGGACGCGTAGTTGTACATACCCTCAAAGGTCTGCGGATAACGCGTAGCCGTTGCGGAAACGGAATATGTCTTTTTGTCGTAGTTGTATGTCGCTTTGTTGAGCGAGGAGTGGTCGCAGATCCAGCCGCTTGTAGTCAGCAGCCAGCCGCTCGTGTAGTTCATATTTGCCGAGCCGTTGATATAGTCAAAATACTGAGTCCTTGAATATATCTCGTCAGCCTCGAGCGGGTTGTTGTAGCTTCCCGCAAAGTGGTTGATAGCGGGTACAAAATCGTTGAACCAGATATCGGGCACAGCCGCCAATATCTCGTTATTTACCGAAAGCTGATTGATGATGTTGTCTGACGATGATTGTTCGCCGGCGTTCTTGCCCTTGTATTTGCACCACCAACCGGTGTATTCCTCGTAGTCGCTGACGCCCATATTGCGCAGATCATACGCTACACCCGTAGCGTTGCCGAGCGAATTGTCGTAATCCCAAACGGGCGAGCCGTAGAACTTATAAACGCCGTTTTCGTCCTGCTTGTATGTAAAGAAGGTGCTGGAAACACCG
>CACYQK010000017.1:0-15037 GCA_902776495.1 uncultured Ruminococcus sp.
CGTAACTGGGGTTATGACCCGGTGAACTACAACGTTCCCGAGGGCTCTTATTCTACCAATGCCTTCGACGGCAACGTAAGAATCAAAGAGTTCAAGCAGATGGTTCAGGCTCTGCACGACAGAGGCATCTCGGTCGTAATGGACGTTGTTTATAACCACACCTACGAAACAGGAGGCTCCTGCTTCGAAAAGACAGCCCCCGGATACTACTACAGAAAGAAGAGCTCAACACAGTTCTCCAACGGCTCGGGCTGCGGTAACGAGACAGCATCCGACAAGAAGATGTTCAGAAAGTATATGATCGAGTCCTGCCGCTATTGGGTAGACGAGTATCATATCGACGGTTTCCGTTTTGACCTTATGGGTCTTCACGATGTAACAACAATGAACGCTATCCGTTCAAATCTCGATCAGGTAAACTCAAAGATCTTGATGTACGGCGAGCCTTGGGCGGCTGAGTGGAACTCTACTTATACAGAGTGCGGACTTTGCCCCAACTCCTCGATCAAGAGCAGAGCTTCATCGCTCAACGCAAGAGTAGGTATGTTCAACGACACATACCGTGACGCTATCAAGGGCGATACCGATGGTTCGAGCAAGGGCTTCGTACAGGGCAACACAGAGGCTAACGCTTCCGATATTGTAAACGGCGTAAAGGGCAAGAGCTTCTCGGCTCAGTCGCCCGCGCAGACGATCGCCTATGCCGACGCGCACGATAACCTGATACTATGGGATAAGATCCTAAAGAGTAACGGTGTATCAAGCTTCAATGTAACAAGCGAGAGTACGACCGAAAAATACCGAACGCAGGTAAGAGAAGTAATGGCGTTGCTGTTGACCTCTCAGGGAATCCCGTTTATGACGGCGGGCTCTGAGTTCGGACGCACCAAGAAGGGCGACAAGAACAGTTATAAGTCAAGCGACGCAATCAACCAGATCGACTGGAGCCGCGTAAGCTCGTTCTCGAACCTCGCGCAGTACTATAAGGGACTTCTGCAGATCCGTAAGAACTACGCTCCCTTAAAGGGCTCAAGCTTCTCAACGCCGACCTTCCCGTCAAGCTACGGAAACGTTGTTGCGTATACATATTCCAACAGCACCTCGGGTCAGTGGGGCAAGATGTGCGTACTCGTTAACGGCGGCACATCCTCCTACACTATCTCGAACCTCGGCGCGAGCAGCTGGGTCATCGTAGCTAAGGATAAGCAGGCGGGTCTTACAAGCCTCGGCACAGTCAACTCGAGCAGCTACTCTATCCCCGCTAAATCAGCGGCGATCCTCGTAGAGTCCTCGACCTTCAGCAGGCTCAACTACACCGAGCAGTTCGGAACCCTCACAATCAACCACGTTGACGATAAGGGCACGGTACTCAAGACAAGCACAGCTAAGTACAGAGCGGGCAACAAGTATCACACACTTCCCGACTCGACACTTCTGTTTGACTACAACCTCACAGGTGCAGAGGGCAACACCTCGGGCACAATCACTGCTAACACAAATACGACCGTTACATATAAGTACAGCAACGCGGGCATCATCTCGGGTTACCTCAACGTAAGCTATGTTGACGAGAACGGCACGGCTATCAAGGATCCCTCCAAGAAGAAGCTCAGAGCAGGCGATACTTATGATGTAGCTATTCCCACTATCCAGGGTTATCAGCTCGATACAGACAAGTTCCCCGCCAAGACCAAAGGTAAGTTCACAGGTGAGGATATCAACGTTAAGTTTGTATTCAAGCCTCTTGACAGCTCGACCATCAAGGTCCACTACTATAACTCAAATAACTGGTCCGATGTAAAACTTTACGCTTACTGCGATGACGGCACAGAACCCAACGGCGCATGGGCTTCCAATCCCAATATGACCTCCGAGGGCAACAACTGGTACGTCGGCACCGTAAACGCCGCTGCGGCTTATGTAATGTTCCACACATCGTCAACTACTGCCGCGGTTACTCAGGAGCCCGGACAGGGTGAGAACGGCTACTACGCCGTAGGCGAGGTATGGATCCAGAACAAGGCTGCGCAGTTCAACAGCAAGATGATCGTAAGCCACATCGACCTTGCTACAGGTCAGAAGCTCGCTGACGATCAGATAACGACAAAGACAAAGACCACAAGCTCTACAACCTATACAACTTCCCCGATCTCCGGCAGAACAGACGTTATTGCGCCCGTTAACGCAAGCGGTACATATCTGCCCGGAACCTTCAACGTTGTATATCTCTACGGCGATCCCAGTGGCGGAGAGGATCCCACAGATCCTACAGATCCTACAGATCCCACAGAGCCCGATACAAAGCCTACAGATCCCACAGAGCCCGACACGAAGCCCACTGATCCCACAGAGCCCGATACGAAGCCCACTACTCCCGATCCCGATAAGAGGATCCTGATAGGCGACGTAAACTTTGACGGAGTTATCAGTGTTGCGGACGCTACACTTGTTCAGCAGGCTGCCGCAGAGATGGTTGACTTCGATAAATACGAGAAGATCGCGGCTGACTGTAACGGCGACGGTATCGTATCCGTAGCAGACGCTACCTTGATCCAGAAGTACGCAGCGGAGTTTGATGAGGATCTTATGCTTACAGGCACATATGTAGGCACAGACGGTCCTACAGATCCGCAGCCCACAACGACCACTCCCGCTCCCACAGATCCCGATCCCACAGAGCCGGATCCCACAGATCCCGAGCCTACAGAGTATGAGGAGCATTCGTTCCTGCTCACAGATAACTTTAGCTGGGGCACAGCGTATGTTTACGCTTGGGACGCTAACGGCGATCCGATCGGCGGTGAATGGCCCGGATCCAATATGGCTGAGAAGCAGACAAATGATTACGGCGAGACACAGTTTATTATCCACGTTCCCGCGGGAGCTGCCGGCATAGTTGTCCACAACGGCAACGGCGCTCAGACAGAGGACATCACAGACTTTACATCCTATACAGGCTACTGGATGGACGGAACAAAGGACAGCCTCGGTCACTATATAGTAACCGGCTGGAACTAATCCGTAGATAATCAGACGGTAAAATGTCTGTCAGCTAAAACCTAATACAAACTTCAAGCCGTCGGCAGAAATGCCGGCGGCTTTTTGTCGTGGCGACGACGGCGCAATTCGAGACGGATAAGTTGCTTGTTGCCGAAAGCACATATGCCCGAATTTTAACATCTTCTATAGTAAATATATATAATATCAGTTATCCATTGCCTGATTTATGGATGACTCTTTTTTTATCACACGATAATGAAATATTGCGAAAAACAAATTTCTTTGAGCTATTTTAAAATTATTTTTTTAAAAATTGCACAAAAGTGTGCAATTTTTCCGTTTTTGGAACTGTAAGTGAAGGGAGTTTTTAATGTCCTTTATTAAATACTCGCGGAACGGAAAAATTTATTCGTCCGCTCTCCCTTCAAAAATCGGAGGTGGAATTTATCGGAAGCACATTAAAGAACAGAGAAAAGGAGTTTTGTGCATGCTTTGCCGAAACAGGCGACGTCAAATTATCCGCGAGGCTATCGGGCTATCGCCTGAACTCAAGGGCAAAGGGCATCAAGCTTTTGTCGAGGGACGATATCCAAAGCGAGATAAACAGGCTTGTAAAAGAAAAGGAGAAGCTCGCCAAAACCATGGCGTCTATCGGTTATCAAAGGCTTGCCTTCGGCAACACGTCCGACGCGGTGTCGCTGCTCTATACGAAAGAGCCGCAGGAGGCTGACTTTGGCGCAATGGATCTCTTTATGATTTCCGAGATCAAAAAGCCAAAGGACGGCTCGGTAGAGATCAAGTTCTTTGACCGCCTAAAGGCGCTTGAAAAGCTTGAGCAAATCAACTCGGACAGCTCGTTTATGAATCTGTTTGACGCTATCGGTGAAACCGGTTCGGGAAGTGAGCGCGGTGATTAAGAGTTTTTCGGAAAAGCAAAAAACGGTGATCAACTGGTGGCACAAAAACTCGCCCTGTTACAGGCGCGACGCGATAATCTGCGACGGCGCGGTAAGAAGCGGAAAGACCTTTTGTATGTCGCTGTCATTTATCATCTGGAGCTTTTACGAGAACATCGGCGCGGATTTTGCTCTTTGCGGCAAAACCATAAGCTCATTGAGGAGAAATATGATAACTCCCATCATCCCCCTGCTTGATTCGCTCGGTTTTGTCTGCGAGGAAAAGCTGAGCCGCAACACCCTGACCGTGACCTACGGGAGCAGAAAAAACCGCTTTTATCTGTTCGGCGGCAAGGACGAATCCTCCGCCGCGCTCATTCAGGGTATGACGCTCTCGGGCGTGCTGTTTGACGAGGTCGCGCTAATGCCGCGCTCGTTTGTTGAGCAGGCGCTCGCGAGGTGTTCGGTAAGCGGCTCGCGGTTTTGGTTCAACTGCAACCCCGAACACCCCGAGCACTGGTTTTATCTTGAATGGATAAAAAAGGCAAGGAGCAAAAACGCGCTTCACCTTCACTTTACGATGGACGACAACCCGTCGCTCAGCGAGCGCGTAAAGAACAGATATGAAAAACTCTACAGCGGTGTTTTTTACGAGCGGTTCGTAAAGGGCAGATGGGTAGCGGTGTTCGGCGCGGTTTACCCGTTTATGAGCGATGAAAAGATGTACTGCAAAAATCCGCCCGATGAATTTGATACCTACGCCGTGTCCTGCGACTACGGGACCGTCAATCCTACCTCTATGGGGCTATGGGGGAGGAGCGAAGGAACGTGGTACAGGATCGACGAGTACTATTTTGACTCGCGCAAAGAGAAGTATCAAAAAACCGACGAGGAGCACTACCAATCGCTTTGCAGGCTTACCGCGGGCAAAAAGATCTCCGCCGTAGCGGTCGATCCGTCGGCGGCGAGCTTTATCGAGGTCATCAAGCGCCACGGAGAGTTCAGCGTAAAACCCGCGCAAAACAATGTTGTAAACGGAATACGGCGCGTCACCCAGGCGCTAAAGGACGGCACCGTAAAAATCTGTGACGTGTGCGCGGCGTCAAGGCGTGAATTCGCGCTTTACAAGTGGGATACCTCAAAACGCGAGGACGTTCCCGTAAAGCAAAACGACCACGCTATGGACGATATTCGTTATTTTGTTACGACAATAATTGACGGCGGCTCGAACGCGATAGTGTTTGCCGCCGAAAGATAGGAGGAAACCTGTGTTTGGAAGAAAAAAGCATAGCGAAACCCTACGCGCGCAGACTGTTCCAAAAAGGACAGCGGGCGACAGCTTCCCAAAGTTTTGGAACAGCCGTTCGCTTACCAAAGCGGAGCGTGACCTGTACTCCGCGCTGAGGGAATCGGTGCCGATAATCGACGCGGCTATCGGGAAAATCGTGAGGCTGACAGGCAGCTTTGAAATAGTTACGGCCGACGGTAGGGCGCAGAAAATCGCGGACGATTTTATAAAGAACGTCGCCGTCAACAGTACGAGCATCGGGCTAAAGGGCTTTGTCAGCGCGTATCTCGACAGCCTTTTGACCTACGGCGAGGCGGTCGGCGAGATGATACCCGCGCCCTCCGGCAAGGGTATCGCGGCGTTGTACAATGCTTCGCTCGATGACGTTGAGCTTTCGTTTGACAAGAACCCGCTCAATGTCGTTGTATGCCGCAGAGATAACGTTGAGCTCAAGCCGTTAAAGTATCCGCAGCTCGTCGTTGCGGGAATGCTCAACCAAAAGCCCGGAAAACCGCGCGGAACATCGCTTGTCGCGGGACTTCCGTTTGTCAGCTCGGCGCTGCTGAGGATCCTTGAATCTCTCAAAACTAATTGGGAGAGGATCGGCGACGTTCGTTTTGCCGTGACCTATAACCCCGGCGCTAACGGAGTTGTCAACGAGGAGAGCGCCCGTCAGATTGCCGACGAATGGAAAAAGGCGATGCGCGGCGATACCGTGTGCGACTTTGTGTCGCTCGGCGATGTCAGCATAAAGGCGATCGGAGCCGACAATCAGCTGCCCGACTGCGAGGTTCCCGTCAGGGTGATCTTGGAACAGATCGTATCAAAGCTCGGTATCCCGCCGTTTTTGCTCGGACTGAGTTGGTCGAGCACTGAGCGTATGAGCGCTCAGCAGGCGGATATCCTCACCAGCGAGCTCGATTATTACCGCTCGGTTTTAGAGCCCGCGATAAAAAAGATAGTGGGTATGCACCTGCGCCTTTGCGGATATAACTGCGGCTTTGACATCGTCTGGGATAACATCAATTTGCAGGACGAGGTCGAGCTTTCTCAGGCAAGGCTCAACAACGCCAACGCTATGCAGATAGAAAATCAATTAGGTTTGGAGGAATCAAATGGATAATCGCAAAACCGTCACAAAAGAAGCTGAGATCGGCGGATTTTCAAGCCGTCCCACGGACGAGGAGCTAAAGCTGATCAACGCCTACACCCGCCGCGAGCTCAGCGCCGATGAGGTCTACGCCTTTACGGTGGTGCTCTGCGACAACGACGTTGACCGCGATAACGAGAGGTTCACGGTTGAATCGCTCTTTGAGCTTGAAAAGCTGTTCGTCGGCAAGACGGGTATTTTTGATCACGACCCGTCTGCAAAGAATCAGACGGCGAGGATATTTGCCTGCTCGGTAGAGAGCGTCGGGGGTAAAAAGACCGCCACGGGCGACGACTACTTTTGCCTGAAAGCGAGGGCGTACATCCCCGTGAGTCCCGGCACAACGGCAGTGATCACCGCGATCGACAGCGGTATCATCAAGGAGGTTAGCGTTGGCTGCGCGGTAGGCAAAACCACCTGCAGCATCTGCGGAGAGGATGTAAACCTCTGCTCGCACAAAAAGGGAGAGGTATATAACGGCAAGCTTTGCTGCGGCGAGCTTCAGGAGCCGGTCGACGCTTATGAATGGAGCTTTGTGGCTGTTCCGTCTCAAAGACAGGCGGGGGTCACAAAGTCCGTTAAAAGAAAGGAAGTTACAATGGAAGAAATTTTGAAAAGGCTTGAAAAATCCGGGGGCATTACCCTCGGCGAAAACGAACGCGCAAAGCTTAAGGCTTATATTGACAACCTTAAATCAAGCGCGAAGGACGGAGTTTACTTCCGCGACAGCCTTACAAGCGAGGTCTTAAGACTCTCGGCGGCGGTACAGCCGGAGATCACAAGGGATACAATGGAGTGTATCACAAAGAGCCTTTCGGTGGCTCAGCTCACCGAGCTGAAAACCGCATTTGAAAACAAGCTCGGCGAGAGCGTGATGCCAAAGCCGCAGCTTTTCGGTCAAAAAAACAAAAACAATTCTGACAACAAAGAGTTCAGTATTTAACGGAGGTATATTATGAGTGTAAATTTTAAAGGATACGGCGAGAATGTTGTTACATTCGAGGCCGCGAGCGGTCTTACAACTACGGGCGTGCCCGTCAAAATGAGCAACGACGCCCAGGTGGGTCCCTGCTCGGCGAACGATGTATTCTGCGGAGTCTGCGTGAATCTGCGCGACGGTTATGCCGCGGTACAGCTTTCGGGATACGTTGTTCTTCCCGCGGCGGCAAAGATCACCGCGGGTTATCAGAAGGTGGCGGTCAACGCCGCAGGCAAGGTTGCCGCTAACGAAAACGGCAGAGAGGTGCTTGTTGTTTCTTCAAGCGCCACAGAAGTCGGAATCATTCTTTAAGGAGGAATAATAATGGCAAATTTTGAGAATATCACAATCGAAAAGGGTATGTATCAGACAAAGGGAGGTCTTTCGGCTGCGCTCGAAAAGCTCGACCCGTCCGAAAACTATATCGGCACCTCGCTCGAGGGGCTCGACGCGTTTTCAAGACAGCTCAAGCGCTTTGATATAAGGGTGAGCGGCAGCGGCAGCGACTGCGTTGAGAAGTTTTTCCAGAGCTCAAACTCCGCGGCACTTTTCCCCGAATATGTCAGCAGAGCGGTAGCTCAGGGTATGGAGCGCGCCGATATACTGCCCAACATCGTGGCGACCGTCACGGATATCGAGGGTATGGATTACAGAAGCATCGCGTCAGTCCCCTCTGAGGACGACAAGGAGCTCAAGATCGTTAACGAGGGCGCGTATATCCCCCAGACGACAATCAAAACCCGCGAAAACCTTGTCAAGCTCCACAAGCGCGGCAGAATGTTGGTCGCTTCTTACGAGGCGCTCAGGTTCCAGCGACTCGACCTGTTCACGGTCACTCTTAACCAGATTGGCGCGTACATAGCGCGTTCACAGCTCAAGGACGCTATCGGCGTGCTCCTTAACGGAGACGGCAACAACAACGCCGCGGTAAACGTCAGCGTTACCACATCGGGCGCTATCACATACGATGACCTTGTAAAGCTCTGGGCAAATATGGCTCCCTACGAGCTCAACACGATCCTTGCGCCCACAGCGGATATGCAGAAGATCCTCGCGCTCACACAGATGCAGGATTCCTACGCCGGACTTGATTTTCAGGGCACCGGCAAGATGATCACACCTCTCGGCGCGACTCTTCTTCACGCTCCCGAGATGCAGAGCGGCAAGATCATCGGTCTTGACAAGAACTGCGCGCTCGAGATGGTTCAGGCGGGCGGCGTTGTTACCGACTACGACAAGCTGATCGACCGCCAGCTCGAGAGAGCGGCAGTGACCTGCACCGCAGGCTTCTCAAAAATCTTTACGGAAGCGGCAAAAACGCTTTCTTAACGGGGTGATATTTTGAACATTGCAAATGTTACGGCAAAGTTTTCCGCTTTTTCGGGCTTGACGGACGACGCGCTTGCTTCTCAGAGCGCGGTCATAGAGAGCGCGGTTGAGTTTATTACGGCTCATTCGACCGTACCGGACCCGACCGAGGAGCAGACGCAGAGGCTCGAGACCCTTTGCGCTGCATACGCATACAGGCTGTACGATATGTGCAATGGCGCAGACATCACTTCTTTTACCGCGGGCGACGTTAAACTAACGTCGTCCGGCGGCGGTAAAAACAGCGGAGAAAAGCTTTGGCAGGAACTAAAGAACGTCAATGGTGATTTGATACAGGTTGACGATTTTATTTTCAGGAGGATGTGAGCGTATGGGCATATTCAATTCGGTCGCAGCGATGATCAACAGAAACGGCAACAGCGTCATCATTAACAACGGTGACAGCCGGACCGCCACCCGCGCGTTCGTTGAGCCGCTAAGATACAAAAACAGAATATATATCGGCGGACGAAAGCACGTCCTCGGAATGTATAACAATGAAAAATACCTGTATATCGGCAAGCCGTCTGACAGTATTTTTGAGGATAAGAGCATAATCGAATGCGGAGGGGATAAATTTATTGTAAAGCGTAAGGAGATCTACTGCGTTAGCAACGAGCCCGTTTATACTTGGGCGATAATGACGCGGTATCAGGAGAGGACTGAGGACGAGTATGATTCAGATAAAACAGCGTTTGGATACGATTATTAACACCCTTAAAGCCCGTCCGGAGTTTGAAAACGTGCGCTTTGTCAGGGAGTTTACAACTCAATACGCCGAGACCCCGATAAACGGATATTTGGCGGCTGTCCGCATTATCAGTACCAAGCTGACCGAGAGTTACCTCGGCGCAAAAGCATCGCAGCAAATTAAGGGAGAAATGTATTCTGCCGAGGCAGAGATAAGATTGTTCGCGCCGCAAAGCCAAAACGGCAGCGGATTGGCAATTCTCGCGGGAGAGATGTTGACCGCATTAAAAGAAGCGGACACGGACGGGATAATCACCGAGCTTAGTGCGGGTGCTATTGAGTTTGATACAAACCTCAGCGCGATTTTCCGCAAGCTCAGTTTTAAAATGGAGTTTATGCTGATCGGAGATGGTGCGGATGAATAACGGTTTTGTAAACGGCAGCAAGGTAGTGGTGAAAATCAACGGCAGCCCTCTCGGCGGGGTTTTGTCCGCAGTGTGCAAAAGGAAAAACAACCTTATAAAAATCGAGGAGTTTTTGACGGACAAGCCCGTGTATTCGGTTCAGTCGCCGTCATATAAGATAGAGCTCAAATCCCGCGCTGATGTATTTGAGATTCTGAACGGACAGACCGTTTTCAGTCTGAGTATTGAGGACGGAGAGAAAAAAACCGAGTATACAAATTGTTCTGTTGAGAGCACCGGTCAGCAGATGCTTCCGAACAAGCTGACGGAATATACCGCGGTGATCACTGCCGCAGACAGGAGTGTTGAAGATGAATGAAGAAAGCTTTGAAATGATCGCCGACGAAAACACAACCATAGACACCGAAGCGCTCAGCGAGCTGCTTGAGCTCGAAAGCAGGCGTTACAGCCGCCGCCTGAGCGAGGAAGATGAGGCGAGGCAAAGATGAAGCTGATACCAATGAGATTTATGGGCTATGAGTGGCACCATAACCCGCGCGAGATCAAATTTGAATGTGCCAAAAAAGTCAGCGAACGCCTCGTGCCGGAAAGCGGCGCGGAGATCCAGGAGACCGGCATAAAAAATATGATAATAAAGGGCGTGGGCGAGCTTTACGGAGCAGATTGCCAAAGCCAGTTTGAGGCGCTGCTAAGTCTCTTCAAAAAGAAAGGCGTCGGCGTGCTCGCGATAGAAAACCTCGAGCCGATCTTTGCCGTGTTTGAAAACATCAAGCTTATTGGCACTCCGCGCGAGGACGTCCTGACATATGGATTCGTTTTCAGAGAGGTTATGGAGGAAAAAGAGAGCGCAAAGCCCGACCGCCATATAGCCGCGGAGGGAGAAAACCTGTGGGATATATCGTACAGATACGGTATCGTCATCGACGAGCTCGTGCGCCTTAATCCGCAAATCAAGCGCCCCGATATCGTGGCGCAGGGAGAGGTGATCAGGCTGTGCTGAGATATGAGATAACATTGAAAAACGGAGAGGTCCGCAATGATTTGCGCGTGCTTAATGCCGAGTGGAAGAGCGAGCTCGACGTACCTGCGGACAGCCTTGTGCTGAACTGTCTTTACGACTCCGAGATCTTCGAGCAGGGCGACAGGATCGCGGCATATAACGGAGACGAGCTGATTTTTGAGGGACAGCTTGACGAGCTTTCAAGGGTGCACAAGGACAACGGCTTGGCGTTGAAGCTCTGCGCCCGAAGCGCTGCCGCCGTACTCCTCGACAACGAGGCGGAACCGCTGAGCTACCGCAACCCCACCGCTGTGCTGATGTATTACAAGCATCTTAAACCGTTCGGGCTGACCGATGTTGAGTATGACCTTACGCCGATCTTGGGTTATATGAGGATCGACAAGGGAATGACTCAGTGGCAGGCAGTTGAGCGTTTTTGCAAAATAAGATACGGTTCAAAGCTCAGGATATCAGGCAGCGGCAAGGTGTATCTCAAAGGCTTTAAAAGCGATAAAAAGGTAAAATTCGGAGGCAATGGAATAAAATATTATTCTATAAAGGAAAATAAATGCCGTCATAAGCTGATTTCCGAGGTCAAGCTAAAGGTAAGCAAAACCGCGGGTTATCTTTCAACAATGAAAAACCCGAACCCCGAAAGCGAGTATGTAAAGCGCGTCAGGTATGTCAACGCATCCGCCGAGAACAACACCATCGGCACGGCGGACAATATCATCGAGCGAGGCAACTTTGACAGCCGTTACATAAAGCTTAAATTCAAGGGCTGCGTCACCGATATTCTCGGCGCATCGGCTGAGATAGAGGACGCGGTGTTCGGAAAGCTCAGTGGGCTGACGGTCCGCGCGATCAGCTATGATTTCAGCCAAAACGGAGAATTCACCACGGTCGTTTTGGGAGAGAATGACAGAGAGGAGAATGTTTGATGTGGCTGCTTAGCTATATAACAAAAAATTCACACGAGCCGCCCAACGCGGTCAAGGGCAACGTATATGAAAACGGCACTGCCGTGACCGCATCGGGCGAGCACAAAAGCCTTAGAGCCTGCCTGCCGTACGGTATCGTAAGCATTCCGCCTAAGAACGAGTGCGCGGTAGTTTTGCCGCTCGAAGACGGCGAGGTTTCGCTCGGAGTCTTGGCGGATACAGACGGTTTGCAGGAGGGCGAGCTTATGCTGAGCTCCGCGGGAGGAGCGAGCATAGTCCTCAAAAATGACGGCAGAGTATTGATAAACGGCAGGGAGATTTGATATGACTGATGTAAAAATACAAAACGGCGACGTTGCCCTTGACAGCGCGCGCAGGATGATAAGGCTCAGCGGCAGGGACGCGGAGTTCCAGCGCGCGGTGATCTCCGCCACGGTCGGCAGGGGCAGCTTTATTTATGACAGAGCTCTCGGCTGCCGTTACAGCTATGATGAGGATGATGAGTTTGCAGCGCGCAAGGTCGAGCTCAGCATCAACGAGGCGTTCGCGAGATTCAAAAACACATCGGCGAACGTGCTTGATATCAACGAAAACATCACGCTGCGAATCACGATCGGCTCAGAGAGCAGAACAGAGGAGGTGCGTTTGATTGGAAACGTATGATGAGATCTACACAAGAATGAAAGAAAAATATGAGGACGAGAGCGCTTATGAAATCGACCCCGCAAGCGATATAGCAATCAGACTAAAGGTACTCGCGGGCGAGATATACAACGCTCAGTGCAGCCTTGAATGGCTTAAACGCCAGATGTTTGCCGACACCGCGACAGGGGAATACCTTGACCTCTTGGCGCAGCAGAGGGGTATCACCAGAAAAGCCGCAACAAAAGCAAGCGGTCAGCTGACGTTCAGCGTCACAGATACACTCAATTATCCGATCGAGATCCCCCGGGGCACAGTTGTGGCGACAAACGGAGAGACCCCGATCAGGGTATATACGACCGAGCCCGCGGTCTTGCCACAGGCAACCTATTCCGTTACCGTTAACGCCGAGGCGGAACAGCCCGGCTACAACGGGAACATAGCCGCCGGAACCGCGGAGATCCCCGTAAACGTTCCTGTCGGCATAGACACCGTAACTAATGATGTGTTTATCGGCGGCGACGACGAGGAGAGCGATAAAACTCTAAGAGCCAGGATCAAGGAGTCGTATCTTAACCGCCCCAATCCCGCAAATCCCGCGTTTTTCAAACAGCTCGCGCTCAGCGTTGACGGTATCGACAAGGCGGGGACTATTGAGAGATACAACGGGTTCGGCACTATCGGCGTGTTTGTGGCCCGCAAGGACTACGATGTTACCAACGAGGCTTTAGCAGAGGCGGACAGGATCATCCAGCTTAACAAGCCGATCGGTACCTACGCCGTGGTAAACCGAGCCAATCACCTTGATTACGACCTCAACGTAACGGTAAAGGCAAAGCCCGGATACGAGCAGGCGGAGGTCATAGAAAAAATCACAAACGCCTTTACGGACTTTATCGGCTCGCTCAATGTCGGTGACAGATTGTATTTGTCAAACCTCGGGCAGTATTTGTTTGAGACAGACTGTATTGAAAACTATGAGTTCGATATGAGTATGGATAATGTAGACGCCGGCGGCGCGCAGTTTTTCCGTCCCGGCGACGTGACGATTCAGGTGATATGATGGATAGCTTGATTTCTATGAAGCAAAAGCTTTTGCCGCTCGGGCTGTACGATCTAAGCGGCTCCGGCGAGGTCGATTGTGAGCTGAAGGCTTACGCAGAAGGGCTTGATACGCTTTTTGATACGCTCGACGAGCTTGAAAGGGAGTATTATATTCCGACAGCGCAAAGCTACGGACTGAGCCGCAGAGAAAGTTTTGAGATAAGAGAAAGACCCGAGCTCTCCGTGCAGGAGCGCAGGGATTCTTTGATGTATTATGAGAGGACTGTTATGAGCGGGCTCACCGACAGCGAGTTTGCGGAGTTTTTGCAGAGGATAGGTTTGACCGATTACACCCTCAATGTCAACCACAGCAGAGGGTCAATGAACCTTACGATAGCCGACAGCAAAACCGACGGAGAGAAAGCGCTCATCGAAAAACAGATACGAGCCGAGATCCCCACGCATATGCGTTTGGGAATAACATATTCGGAATGATTTTTTCGTATATATCCGATATGATCAAAAGGCTTTAATGTCAAATATAGTATAATAACAAACCGATGAAATTGCAGCCCTTGTTGACTTAATGACAACAAGGGCTTTGCCTATATGCAATATACACAAAATATTAATAAAATATTTGCTAACAAGATCATAACAAAATATGTTACAATGTATATGTCAAAAAATATATCAAAAAGAGGACTTTTTGTGAAAAAATTAACCAAGCTAATTAGCTTACTGCTCGCGGTAATGCTTGTTTGTTCCTGCTTTGCGGGATTGACGGTATCTGCTGCGGGCGATGACGATACCCCGGATGTTTACAGTGTATTCGGTTCATCCGACGCGGTATTCGGCGGCGTTTGGTGGGCTCAGAACCCCGACTGTGATATGACATATGATCCCGCAGACGGTCTTTACAAGAGGACTTATACAGACGTTGAGCCTCAGAAAATGCTCCAGCTCAAGGTCATCAAGGATCACGATGAATATCAGTGCTGGCCTAACACAGGCGGTAACTATACATTTGATGTAAACAGCCTCGGCGACCTCACTGTAACATTTGACCCCGCAACGGGCGAGATCAATGTTCTCGGCGACATCACCGTTGTAACAAGCATCGAGATCAACAACGTTATCGCAGCCGGTAACGGTGAGGATACATACCTTAACGGCGTTAACTGGGATCCCTCGGATACTTCCAACGCTATGACAGAGATCGAGCCCGGCCTCTGGGAAATCACGATGGAAGGCATCTATGCGTTTGATAACTATAATATCAAATTCGCCGCCAACTCTCTTGATGAGAATGATAACCCGGTTTCTAACCCGTGGGCTATCAACTGGGGCGCAGCGGTAGAGCAGATCTATCCCACAGGCGAGCCTATCCCCGCTGTATTCAACGGAAAGAACTGCATCTTTGAGGTAGAAGAGGATGAGTCGACTGTTACTATTCAGCTCGACCTCAGAAACTTTGACTATCAGACAAAAGAGGGCGCGACCTTTACTATCACTGTAACTCCGCCCGAGCCCGAGCATGTGCACACCCCCGGCGCTGCAACTCAGGAGAACGTTGTGCCGGCTGACTGCACAAACGGCGGCTCATATGACGAG
>CACYQK010000018.1:0-15005 GCA_902776495.1 uncultured Ruminococcus sp.
TATCTTAGACAGCATACTTTGAAATTGAATTGAACCGCCGTATGCCGAACGGCACGTACGGTGGTGTGAGAGGGCGGAGAAATTTCACCCTACTCGATTTTAAATGTCTATTGCGGTACACGGATATTGGATGAGAAAGTTGATTTTATGCGCTTCACAGTATTTAGCAGTCTTAAAGAAAACTAGTTCCGGATTTTTAAGAAAAACAGGCATATCCTTGATCGGGCGATCCAAGGGTGAAAAGAAATTGTCCCAATGTATCGGTATTACAAGGTGTGGTTTGGCTTTTTCAACTGTTTCGCAGAAAAACGCCTTTTCAAAATCCTTATCCGTTTTTGCAATGCCTGCAACGCCGAGAAACAATACATCTGCGCTTATGCCGTCAAGCTGCCCTTTTATGTAATTGCAGCTCGGGCGGATCAGTAACTTTTTTTCTCTATGCTCAATGTAAAAGTCATAGGAACCGCCCTCTTTATATGCCCGCAAACTTGCAGGCTGTACCAGTGGTTCTGTGATTTGCTGCCCCAGATCGTTATTGAATATGTTTGGTTTTGAGTGTAGAGATTTGAGGATCCTGATCTTATATTCTCCGATGGTAAAATTACTTCCGTGCTCAAACACTACGATATTATCCGGCGGAACATTACCGCCAAGCGCCACGTTTTTAGCGGAATCGCTTCCGTAGATTTTCGCTCCGCATTTATTGGCTATGTAAGGAGCGTCCATAACGTGGTCGTGATGGGTATGGGAAATAAAAATCGCTCGAAGCCTGTCGATTTTATGAAGTTTTATAAGATTATCGCATAAAGCAGTGTTGGTGCCGACCTTTTTTCTCAGCACATATTTTTTCAAGGACGGGCGAGTGATATGAGCATCAAAAAGAATCTGGTCTTTACCGTCATCAAACAGCAGGGTCGTTGTTCCGAAAAATGTTACTTTCATAATAATGGGTTCCTCTGATACTAATATATTATTTGATACGGAATGTCTTTTTCACTCTGTTTGATCATTCTGCCCGTTTGCCTGTTTTAATGAAATTCACAATAAAAAGCACTCCCGCTAAAGCCAACGCGCATCCGAGTCCGGTATAGAAAAACGCGACAAACCAATCGGGGAAAACACCGGCGGCGCGGAGTCCGATTCCTCCGCCCATCATCACCGCCATAATAATATAAGCTTTCAAATCGAAGAAACGCCAAAACGGCTGCCGTTCCTCTTGATAGCCCATAATTCTTTTGGTGTGCTTTTTGGTCATCATATAAAACATCGCACCGAAAAGAAGGAATATCACAACGGATAGCAGATACCAATACCATCTTTGTTCGATAATTATATAGGATATAATTCCTAATCGCGCTACATTAAACCCTGCGATAAACCATACGATCCCGGCTATCAACAGTAGGTTTTGCTTTTTTACCTTAAACATCTGAATACTTCTGTTATCAATACCAAAAAATGGAAGCCTTGTCCAGATAAAAAATAATTTTTTTACCAACTATTAGCAAAAACAAGTGGAGTAAGTGATAAAAGTGATGTTTTTTTAATTCCATTACTGTACTTTTTATTATCTCATATCTATTACGCTGCTACTTACGCTGTTTTTCAAATTCTCCCCAGAAGTTTAAAAAAGGTCACTTATGTCACTTGTGTCACCTAAAAACGCTTAGAAACTGCATAAACAAGCCGTTTTTTAAAGTGATTTTTTAAGTGATTTTTAATTTGGATATCACTTGAATAACTATATCAGCCCGTATTTGATTTTGACCCTGTCGAGCTTTTCAAGCATTGGTTTTGAGAGCAGGAAAAGTACGACAAGCGTTGACAGTGCATGTATCAGATCGAGCGGAAAGCCTTGTATCATAAAGGCTGTGATCGTTCCCGGGTTTACAGGCGTGCGAGTTAGGATAAGCGATGAAAAGTTCATTATCCCGCCATAGATCACGACCGTAAGAATAAAACCTAATACACTGATCACTCCTGTGTTTTTGCGCAGGAGGTTTTTATTAAATATGACTCCCGCCAAGAAGCCGATTATGCCGGCGGCGAACATCTGCCACGGCGTCCACGCACCTTGACCGAAGTAGATGTTTGAAACGAGCATACTGACCGCGCCGACTACAAAGCCCGTCTCTCCGCCGAACGCTATGCCCGCGATCATCACTATCGCGATAACGGGCTTGACCTGCGGCAGCGCAATAAAAAGCGTCCGCCCGGCTATGGCTATCGCGCAGAGTACGGCGATTATAATCAGCTCTCGCGCCTGTGGTTTTCTGCCCTCGAACACCAAAAAGAACGGTAGCATACACTCAAGCAGGACAAGCAGAGAGATAAAAAGATATTTTTGGTCGTCAAGGTATGTTGTGCCGACGAATATCGTCAACGGAATCGCAAGCAAGATCATCACGGCTGAGGCTATTGTTCGCTTGGGGAGTTTTGATTTTTGCTTTGCCTCTACCCTGCTTTTTAAATTATTTTCGGGCTTGAAAAAGTCAGTCTTTATCGGGGGCTTAGGCTCTTCTCTGTTCCCTGTACAGCAGTAGATTATTTCTTCCGCGGTGACTGCGCCGTCGATTATACCGCGTGCGATTTTGCCCGCAGAGGTGACATAAAAGCTGTTTGAATTAAAGAACTGCCTCGGAGTGCCTTCGGAGGTAATCTCTCCGTTGAAGAGCATAGATACCCTGTCGGCGTATTTGGCGCAGAATTCGATGTCATGGGTGACAATGATGACTGTTGCGCCTGAATTTGCAAGTGATTTTAGAATATTTGCAAGCTCGGTTTTGAGCCTGCTGTCAAGACCTTTTGTCGGCTCGTCAAGCAGAAGTATCTGAGGCTTTAGGAGCAAAAGCTTCGCTATTGCTGCTCGCTGCGCCTCTCCTCCCGACAAATCAAACGGATGCCTGTTGATGAAGCTTTCAAGGCTGCACGCTTTTATTGAGTTTTCCACACGGTTTTTTTGCTCGTCCTTTGGGATATCCGTGCCGATGAACGCGTCATAAAGCGAGGCTTTTACCGTTTTTGCGCCGAGGATAAGGCTCGGGTTTTGAGGTAATGACGCTATATTATCGGAACATAGCTTTATTTTGCCGCTGTACGGCGTGTTTACGCCGTTTATCAGTGACAGGAGCGTTGACTTTCCCGCGCCGTTTCCGCCCGTTACGGCGAAAATCTCGCCCTTATTTACGGTAAGACTCAGGTCTTTGATTACATCCTTGTCGTGTTTTTTATACCTGAACCAGAGGTTTTTGAGCTCTACAGCGGGTTCTTTATTGTCCTTAGAATCCTCGGGATAGAGTTCTTTGAGTTTGTGATATTTGCTGTAATCAATCAGCCAGTCGCGCCCCTGACTTACGGTAACGGGGCAATCAATGTCATTTTCTACAGCGTACCAAATTCGCATAGCTGCGGGCAAATCTTCAAATGAAGCGCTTTTGTCTTTAAGATTCTTGCCTGTGTTTTTGGGAGTGTCAAAGGAGATGACCCGACCGTTTTCAAGCGCGATCACCCTGTCGCTGTACGGCAGAACTTCCTCGAGCCTGTGTTCGGTAATTATGACCGTCACTCCGAGTTCGGTGTTTATTCGCCGTATAAGCGATAAAAACTCCGAGGCGGCAATCGGGTCGAGCATACTTGTTGGCTCGTCTAAAATCAAGATATGGGGCTGCATCACCATAATTGAAGCGAGGCACAAAACCTGTTTTTGACCGCCCGAGAGTGTGTTTATATCAGATTCAAAGTATTCTTCTATTCCAAAGTACGAGGCAGTCTCGGCAACACGTCTGCGAATCTCCGCGTTAGAAATTCCGAGGCTTTCGAGCCCGAACGCGAGTTCGTGCCAGACCTTGTCGGTGACGATTTGGTTCTCGGGATTTTGGAATACAAATCCGATTTTTTCACTCTGCTCCCTTTGTGAGAGTGAATATATATCCTGCCCGAAGAGCTCAACTCTCCCCTCTTTGCTGCCGTGAGGCGCGAGGACGGGTTTTAAAAGTCTTAACAGTGTTGTTTTGCCGCTTCCCGAAGGGCCGAACAGCGTGATAAATTCTCCGCTGTTGACGGCAAGGCTTATGTCGCTGAGCGCAAGGCAGTCCGACTCGGGATAAGCAAAGCTCAAATCGCTGATCTTAACCGCTTCCATTTTAAGCCCTCCCATCCGCTTATTATCATGGGCAGCAACATTACGCCTGCGTACAAAATATAAAATAAAATGCTCGTAATTGTTGAGCAGTCGAACTTGAACAGCGGAAAATAATTGTATTTTGCAGAGCCGAGGATAATCAAAACGATCAGCATGGTTGAGATACAAAGTGTAAAAATCAGAGTTATTCCGTCTGTTTTTCTGAATTTAAAGATATTGTAGGCAGTCCTGCCCTTTAGTCCGTAGCCGCGGCTCTTCATAGAATCCGCGGTTTCTACCGCGCTCTCCAATGCCCACGAGATCATTACCGAAAGCTCGCGGACAAGCGTTTTTATGCTCGTTTTATTTCTGTTTACCCTTGACGCTTTAAGTTGCTTGAATTGGGATATAAATCTCGGCACAAAGCGAAGGGTCATAGATATAACAAGGCTTAGCGCCGGTATGATACGCCCGAACAGGCAGATTATCTTGTCCGAGGTCATAACGGTGTTGAATACCGAGAACCATAGGATAACAGCCGAGAACATTGCCGCCGAGGCAGCTCCGTAGATGATTGACTCGAGAGTGAGCGGATTGTTCCACGGCAGATAGTCTATAATTGTCATTCCCCTGTGGTTGAATACTGGGTTTATAAGAATTACGATGATTATCATCGGTATCAGAAATTTTACGGTAAGACCAAGCGCTCTTTTTCCGTTGATAATCAACGCGCTGAAAAACGCGCAAAAAAAGGACATAACGATACAGACCGGGTTCATAAAGAACATAGTGAACCCGATCACTGCCGCAAAAAATATGATCCCCGATAACGGGTGGATTTTAATAAAAGCATCGTTCATTAGTATTCCTTGCCTAAATCTCTTCCCGAGCTGCAGGTGTAGTTCCACTCGACCGTGTCGCCGTTTTTAATAACATAGCGTGAGCAGCCGTAGTTTGGGTACCAGTCGTTGACCTTGTACATCCAGCCCGACAAATCTCCGCAGTCAAATTCATAGATGTTGGCGATTCCTTCGATATACGCGGAATTGTAAATCGGCGTCCAGGAGTATTCCATATGTATCTTCTTATCTTTGCATACCCTTGTCAGAACATCAAAAACCGACTCGCCATCGGTTATCTCAACCTTTTGAGGCTTTAAAATCCAGCCGTCCGAGGGCACGATGTCCGCTATTTCGGGCGACATTTTGTCTTTATTGTCGAGGATAGTCGAGCACGAGATCGAGAACGTACAATATATCCTGTTGTCCTCTGTCGTTTGCTGCTGAGGCTCAACAGGCTTTGGCTTGCCCTCGGGAATAGGGTCGGTTTTATATTTGTCTGTCGCTGGCTGGGTGGAGTTTTGTTTGTGCTGTTCGGGGGACTCAGCCTGATTTTTGTCGGTAACATCACGGCTGCTTTGGTCGTTTTTAGTTTTTTGTTTTGAGTTTTGATGTGACGTGGTAGGTGCAACTGTAGCGGACTCTGTTGTTGATAAAACGGTGGTCGGTTGAATCGTAGTTACCTGATCCGTTGCCTGATTTTTTGTTGCCTGATCGGACGTGGCGGAATCAAAGGTCGCTTTTGCTTTGTCCTCCCCTATTTTGCCGCCGCTTAAAAACGCGACTGTAAGCACAGCGGCAATCAGCACCGCTGCTATAATTGCCGCCTTGTATTTTAATATAAACGCCTTCATACTCCGTAACCCGCAAGGTATCTTTGAAGTGATGTGACGTCGCCGATGGTTACTTGGTTATCTTTATTGATATCTGAATGTGCAGCTTGTTTATCATTGAAATCTTCAAGCATAGCAACGTGCTTTTGGATAAGCGACGCGTCAAGGATATCTACTTTATAATCGGAATTGATATCATAAAACGCGTCAGTCATCTTGTAGAGCGAGGTTTTGTTTGCCTTTGATCTCAGATAGTCTGAAAGCGCGTAATAGCACTGCTCGGTCGCCATTTGGTTGTATTCGCCGTTTAATTCGTGTTTAAAGCCGTTTTCGCACGAATAGCTCATAATTCCGTCGATGACCTTGCTGAACACAGCGTCATTGTCGGGGTCGATACCCATGGCGCAAAGTGCGGTCAATATCTGTGCGTATGACTCGGGAGAAGTGACTTTATCCTCGTCAACCGCTTCTGACATAATGACAATAGCGGTGTCGATCGCTTTTTTTACGTCCTCGTTTGTGTTGTAATAGGGCGCGAGAGCAGTCATTGCCATAGCAGTATAGTCGATGTACGGAGTGTCAGAGCCTAAGCCCCAGCCGCCTTGTGAGGTTTGATTTTTGAGCAGATAGTCAATAATTAAATCTCTTGATATAATGTTAACGATATCGATGTCGGGAATCTCATAGTTACCCGAATCAAGCGCGATAAGCGCCCACATAGGACCGTTAAGCCCTTGTTTTTTAACATATTCAAAGTCATAAAGCGGAGTCAAAAGGTTATATCCGCTTACATCTGTAACATCCTGACCGAGTGCAGTCAGCGCCAAAATAACGCGCGAATTCTCGGTCGATTTTGTGCGGTGGAGCTTAGCTGAACCGTTGTTTGCTACATACTCATTGACATTATTAATGTAGTTGTTTGCGTAATCAGTCGTGATTTTGCCTGAACGCGCAAGCCCGATAACAGACCATTCTCCGCCAATCGAGCCTACCGCCGAGGGTTTTGAGAGCAGGGTTCCGGCGGTATCCTCGAGCTTTTCCTCTACTTCCTCTATCCTCTCGTAATTACGCTTGCAAATTTCAATAGTATAAACGGTTTCATCTGAGCTGAGTTCCATTGTAGGCCAGCTTGGGTTGCCGATACCGATATAGAGAGTGTCGCCGTCTTTGACATCGATAACGTCGTTTTTGTTTATTTCCGCGCCGTTTGTCTCGGGCTTATACTCGTTTTTATATACGCGCACCTGATAGTTTTTGTTTATCGCTTCGGGTGTGAGCTTTACCCCCTCGTCATTGAAAACATTTAGGGTGTATGAGGTATTTGCTGATGTGAATTCCGTATCGAGCTCTCCGTTTGAAATACCGAGAGATTTTAATTGCGTGTCAGCAGTTCCCCAAAGGCTGCCTACGTCAGCACCCCAAGAAAGAGAGTACATTACAACGATCTCATCACCGCCTTTTATGCCGTTGTTCGCGACCGTGTATGAGGTCGAACCCTCGCTTGTGAACCAGTCGTTGAGAGTCATCATCCAGCCGCCCGAGCCGTTGCAGGCATATTCACTAAGTCCGCTTATCGTGCTGAGATAACCCCAGTCGTTGAAGCTGTAATCAACGCTGTTTTCGGTAAGCGCGTCCTCAATGACCGTCTGCATATTAGAATCGTTATTAAGCGTGACATAATCATCGATCAAAACATCATCCCACGGCGCACCGTCTGCGGTAGAAAATGTGTCGTTTTTAACGATTACTCTTACCGTTTGAGATTCCTCGGCATTTGCGGTAAATGCGATACTCATAATTGAAAACACGCATAAAACGGCTAATAATACCGATACGGATTTTTTGAACTTCCTCATAATTTACCTCCAAAAAAATAACGCCTTTCCGAAGAAAAGCGCACTAATACAGTACTGCAATGAAAAAACGTTACCAATAGCAGTATTTTATATTCAGGTGACAAAGTGCTCAATATCAAAAGACTTGTCCGTCTCGAATTGCGCACCGTCGCCACCACAAATAACAAAACTTTACCATAAGCTGTAGTTTAAATTCGGGTGACGAGTTGTGACATAATCCGACTTGTCCGTCTCGAATTGCGCACCGTCGCCACGGTCGCTATCCTTCTTATCCAAGAATGCAAAACCAAGCGTGTGCGGCAGCGATCCGACTTATAGAAAATCTAAATACGGTTATGAAAGTAGCTGCGGATTCTCACCGCATTCTCTATTACATTCCTGACAAATCAAGGAAAAACGCACGCGCTGTATATTAAATTATATTAAAAGTATATCACATAAATTATGTGCCGTCAATTAACAAATAAAAAATATACGCATAAAATATATCGGTGATATTATGAAACAAATCTGTCTGAGTGAGCTTCCGATAAATACGCGCGCCGAGGTGGTAAAAATAGAGTGCGAAAAAAGCCTTAGATCACGCCTTAACGAGCTCGGATTGTTTGAGGGAGAAGTTATATACTCCGTCTTCAAAAGTCCTCTCGGCGAGCCCAAGGCGTATTTGATTGGCGGAGCGCTGATTGCGCTGAGAAATTCCGACTGCGATAAAATCACGGTGGAAATATTATGAAAGATTGTGAATATACCGTTGCGCTCGCTGGGAATCCGAACGTCGGCAAAAGCACGATATTCAACGCCTTGACGGGTCTAAACCGCCATACGGGCAACTGGACAGGCAAAACCGTTGACTGCGGCGGCGGTACGGTAAAGATAAACGGTATTGATTTTGAGATCATAGACCTGCCCGGGACATACTCGCTGAATTCCTACTCCGAGGAGGAAAAAGCGGCGCGCGATTTTTTACTCAACAACAAAAATGATTGTATTGTAATAACGCTCGACTCAAACCGTTTAGAGCGCAACTTATGCTTTGCGCTTGAGGTTTTGGCGCTTGGGATAAAGTCTGTTGTGTGTCTGAACCTTAGCGATGAAGCCCGGAGGAACGGTATCGTTATCGACACGGATAAACTCAGCGAGCTTCTCGGCGTGCCCGTGATAAAGACGAGTGCGGTCAAAAAGAAAAGCATAGAAAAGCTTAAAAAGCTGATTTACAACGCGTGTACCGAAGCAGAAAAAACAAATATCATACCGAATGCACAAAGCGATACAAGGCTAAATCATCAGCTGAGCAGGCAGATATGCAGACAGTGCGTGACAAAATCGAATAATAACGCGGTAGAAAGACGAACCGCAAAGCTCGATAAAATCCTGACCTCAAAGCTAACGGGAATACCCATAATGCTTTGCTTGTTCGGCTTGCTGTTCTGGCTGACGGCGGTCGGGGCGAATTACCCGAGCGAGCTTTTGGGTATGTTGTTCGACTATATTAAACAGGGACTTTACAACTTTTTTGACCTTATAAACGCGCCGATATTTATCAAAGGATTGCTGATCGACGGCGTGTATACAACGCTTAGCTGGGTGGTTTCTGTAATGCTTCCGCCGATGGCGATATTCTTTCCGCTATTCTCTCTTATCGAGGATTCCGGATATCTGCCGAGGATAGCGTTCAACCTTGACAAGGTGTTCTGTAAAAGCGGAGCTCACGGCAAGCAGAGCCTTACAATGGCTATGGGTCTGGGTTGCAACGCCTGCGGAGTTACGGGCTGCAGGATAATCGAGAGCAAAAATCAGCGGCTTATCGCGATACTTACAAACAACTTTATGCCCTGTAACGGGCGGTTCCCGATACTTATCGCGCTTATAAGCATATTTTTTGCTGCGGGAGCGTTTGGCTCGGTTAAGACCGCGCTTATACTCGTACTAATAATCGCGATGTGTGCCATTATTACGCTTGCGGTTTCAAAAGTATTATCAAAGTCTTTGGGTAAAAGCGGTGACTCGGGATTTGTTTTGGAGCTTCCGCCCTACCGCAGGCCGCAGCTCGGAACGACGCTTGTGCGTTCAATACTCGACAGGACGGTATTTGTGCTCGGCAGAGCTGTGGTAGTCGCTGCTCCCGCCGGCGCGGTGATTTGGCTATGCGCGAATGTTTATATAGGAGACAGTTCTTTACTTGGTCACATCACGGAATTCTTTGACCCGTTTGGCAGGCTTATAGGGCTTGACGGAGTCGTTGTAACGTCTTTTATTTTGGGCTTTCCTGCGAATGAAACAGTGATACCGATAATGATTATGGCGTACCGCTCAACAGGCGTTATGAGCGATTATACGGGCTACAGCGAGCTGTATAATATACTGAGCAAAAACGGCTGGAGTGCAGTAACGGCGGTGTGTATGATGATAATGACGGTCTGCCACTTCCCCTGCTCTACCACTTGTCTGACGATAAAAAAAGAGACAGGGAGCATAAAATATACTCTCCTGTCAATGCTTATCCCGACGGTCGCCGGAATCATAATTTGCTTTATCGTTAATCTGCTTGGGCAACTTTCATCATAATAGCGCACTCCATACGCTTTTTGAACAACTCGCAGCCGTATTTGTAAACGCCCTTGACGTCGCCTGTGGCGTGGTATGCGTTTGCCGCGCAGCCGCCGCTGCAGTAGAGCCTTGCCCAACAGTTTTTACATTCTTCTCTGGCGTAGACGTTGCAGAGCTTGAATTTATTTTGAATCTCTAAATTATCAACGCCGTTATATATATCGCCGAGCTTGTATTTATCGTCGCCGACAAACTGGTGACAGGGATATAGGTCTCCCCAAGGTGTTACCGCCATATACTCAGTACCTGAGCCGCAGCCGGAGATTCGCTTGTAGATACACGGGCCTGCGGTGAGGTCGATCATATAGTGATAGAACGTGATCGGCTTGCCCTCTTTTTCGCGCCTGAGCATATCCTTTGCGAGTATCTCGTACTGCTCGAAGAGGATCGGAAGGTCGTCATATGTAAGAGCGTAGGGGTCGTTGGGAGCGCATACGACGGGTTCCATAGAAAGCTCGGTAAAGCCCAAGTCAGCCATATGGAAGATATCGTTTGTAAAGTCGGTGTTGTTATGGGTGAAGGTTCCGCGGATGTAGTAACCCTTGTCTCCCCTGCGCTTTACGAATTCTTGGAATTTGGGAACGATAACGTCGTAGCTGCCCTTGCCGTTAATGGTCTTGCGCAGGTTGTCGTGTATCTCTTTACGGCCGTCTAGGCTGAGTACAACATTATGGCACTCCTTGTTGGCGAATTCGATAACGTCGTCGTCAATGAGCATACCGTTTGTTGTAAGCGTAAAGCGGAAGTTTTTGTTATGCTGCTTTTCAATACTGCGAGCGTATTTTACAATCTCTTTGACAACATCGAAGTTCATAAGCGGTTCGCCGCCGAAGAAATCGACTTCGAGATTTACCCTGCTGCCTGAGTTCTCGATAAGAAAATCGATAGCCCTCTTGCCCACTTCGAGGCTCATTAATGCGCGTTCGCCGTGGTATTTGCCCTGAGAAGCAAAGCAATACTCGCAGTTGAGGTTGCAGGTGTGAGCGATATGCAGGCAAAGCGCCTTGATGACAGTGTTGCGTTTTTTGAAATCAAAGGCTAAGTTTTCGTACTTATCCTCGGTAAAAAGCTTCCCGCTTTGCTTTAGCTCCTCGATATCGTCAATGCAGTCGGAGATCTCCTGAGCGGTGACTTCGGGATCATTTTTATATTTTTCGAGCAATGCGCTTGTTATTTCTTCTTTAGTGCTGTTCTCGTACATCCCGATAATATCATAAGCGAGCTCGTCAACAACGTGGACGCTGCCGCTGTTTATATCGAGAACGATGTTGTAGCCGTTTAGCTTGTATTGATGTATCATAAATTACCTCTATACAACAGGAAAGCCGTTACCAAAAGTAACGGCGCAAAATCCTGAAAATCTTAAATTATTTCTCTGAGCACTTCTCGCACTGCTGATTAGCAACGCCGCAGGAAGTTTTGCAAGCTGACTGGCAGGAAGTCTGGCACTCGCCGCAGCCGCCTGTTTTTACGCTCTTTTTGAGGTCGCGTGTCTCAATAGTTTTGATTCTTTTCATCGAAATCAATCTCCTTTTATTTTATAGTTAAATTTTAGCATAACAGTAACTCTTTGTCAATAGAGTTATTTTATTCGCTCTCCCGACACGATGACAGGGATCCCCGGCGGATAAATGAAAAAATCCTCTCTTGCTACGTCTTTATCGTCAAAGTCGGTTTCGTAGGGTTCATAGACCTTTTCGGGGAGTTTTATATTCAGATCGGGATTATAATCCTCTACCCTTTTACGGTCTTTATCTATCCATAACAGGGATTCTATCAGTCGTTCAAAGCCTTCGTTTGTGTCGCAGATCGAAGTCATCGCTATCACATAGTCTTTTGAAGCCATCTCGGTCTCGATACCGCAGTTGTATCTTAAAATAGTCGCGAGCTGTTCTCCGTCAAGGTCCGCGTGGGCTGTGGAAATTATTAGCTTGCTTTTATCATACGCGAAAATGTTTTCGGTGTTTTCTCTCAAAATCAGCTTTAGATTTTTGAGCTCCTTTGCTTTTCCCTCAAAAGCCTTTAAGCGGTTTATGTAGTCATTAAAGTTGTATCTCAAAGTGTATTCAAGACATATCTCTACCGAGTTCATCAATACATATGACGGACTGCTTGTTTGGAACACGGAGAGCTGATATTGCAGATCCTTCTGCAAGCTCAGGTCATTTGTAAGTAATAACGCCGTCTGAGTTAGCGCGGGCAATGTCTTGTGCAAGCTTGTAACGACAACGTCAGCGCCGTTAGGCAACGCGCCCAAGGGGAAATAATCACAAAAGGCGAAGTGCGCGCCGTGAGCCTCATCTACAAAGAGCTTAACGCCGAGCTCGTGACAGATCTGCGAGATTTTTTTAATATCGGAGACCACACCCTCATAAGTCGGTGAGGTGAGTATAACGAGCTTTATATCCCGGTGTTCAATGAGATTTTGATATACATCATCAGGGTTGATCGAGCCGAAAATCGGGTACGCGTCATCGCCGTCTTTGACATAATCGGGCAGGATATACTCGGGCATTAAGCCGAAAAGCCTGAGCGCTCTGTATACGGAGATATGGCAATTCCTCGCGACAAGCACCCTGTCCCCTCTTTTGGTGAGCGCGCCGATCGCAGACATTATTCCACAGGTCGCGCCGTTGACAAGCATAAAGGCTCGCTTTGCCTGATAGATCTCAGCCGCTCTGTCCTCGATTTCCTTTATGCAGGTCTTGGGGTTATGAAGATTATCAAAGCCTTCGATCTCGGTCATATCGAGCTCATATGGCAGCTCGGGTACGATGCTTTGCCGCTTATGACCCGGCATATGGAACGGATAAACCCCGCTTTTATTGTATTTTTTAGTCTTGTTATAAAGCATTAGTTTGTACCGAATTCTCTGAGCTCGAGACCCTCGTTGTGGTCAAGCGCCCAGTCGATGCTCCAAGAGCTTGTAAAGAGCAAAAGGTGGTTGCCTTTTAAGTCTTGGATGCGCTTTGTGTCAGATGCGAGGTCGAGCTTTTTGGGGTCAACGTCCTCGTTTACTATCCAACGGATATACTCATACGGTAGGTTTTCCATAATGATCTCTACGTTATACTCGTTTTCGAGGCGGTATTTTAAAACATCAAACTGCAAAACACCGACAACGCCGACGATTACCTCTTCCATACCTGCATCGAGCTCCTGGAAAATCTGGATCGCGCCTTCTTGAGCGATCTGGTTGGTTCCCTTGATGAACTGCTTGCGCTTCATTGTATCTTTTTGGCGCACTCGGCAGAAGTGTTCGGGCGCGAATGTCGGGATGCCCTTGAATTGAACCTTGTGAGAGGCTGAGCAGATCGTATCGCCGATCGAGAATATACCCGGGTCAAACACTCCGATTATGTCGCCTGCGTAGGCTTCCTCAACTATCTCACGCTCCTGAGACATTATTTGCTGTGGCTGTGATAGGCGCATTTTTTTGTTGCCCTGAACATGGAACACTTCCATATTCTTCTCAAACTTACCGCTGCAAATGCGCATAAATGCGATCCTGTCGCGGTGAGCCTTGTTCATATTAGCCTGTATCTTGAACACGAACGCCGAGAAGTCCTCGGACATCGGGTCGACTTCCTCGTCGATCGTCTCTCTTGACAGAGGCGAGGTGGTGAGTTTTAGGAACTGCTCCAAAAACGGCTCTACGCCGAAGTTTGTAAGTGCCGATCCGAAGAATACGGGCGTCAGTTTGCCTTCTCTTACGGCTTCCAAATCAAATTCGTCGCCTGCGCCGTCGAGCAATTCGACCTCATCGAGCAGGTCCTGCTTTAGATATTGGCCGAGTCTTTCGTCCAGAAGCGGATCGTCAAGCGCTAATTCTTCCTTTTCGACTTCCTTTTGACCGTTGTTTGCCGTGAATGAAAGCACCTTGCGTGTGTTTCTGTCAAATACGCCCTTGAACTCTTTGCCCGAGCCGATAGGCCAGTTGACGGGATATGTGTTGATGCCGAGAACGTTTTCGATATCTTCGAGCAGATCAAAGGAGTTTTTGGCGTCTCTGTCCATTTTATTGATAAAGGTGATGATCGGGATATTGCGCATTACGCAGACCTTAAAGAGCTTTATAGTCTGCTTTTCAACACCCTTTGAGCCGTCGATAACCATTACGGCGGAATCGGCAGCCATAAGCGTGCGGTAGGTATCCTCAGAGAAATCCTCATGTCCCGGGGTGTCGAGGATATTTATGCAATAGCCGTTGTACTTGAACTGCAGAACGGACGAGGTTACGGAGATACCTCTCTGCTTTTCAATCTCCATCCAGTCGGAAACGGCATGCCTTGCTGTGCGCTTGCCCTTAACAGATCCCGCAAGGTTGATCGCGCCTCCGTAGAGCAGCAGCTTTTCGGTAAGCGTTGTTTTACCCGCGTCCGGGTGAGAGATTATCGCAAAGGTTCTGCGCTTTGTAATTTCTTCCTGATATGTGCTCATACTTGATTTCAATCCTTTTATTATATAATTACATTTTATTAAACGTTATAAATAGCATTTCCTAAAAACCGGGAATCAAAGATTGATGTTTTAATGCGGCTTTAATTCCCGAATCGGATGCAACGTCACGTTGCTATTTTACAATTATTACACGCCATATGTCAATAAAAACCATATAAATAAAATAAATATAAAAAAATTGAAATTAAATTAAGACAAAACCTTGACAAAAAGGTTAAAATATTGTAATATACAAGTGTGAAAGACAGATTATTCCTATCTTTTCATATACCTTCCAACTTTGAGGCAG
>CACYQK010000019.1:0-14948 GCA_902776495.1 uncultured Ruminococcus sp.
ACACACTTGATTTTGACAAGTATCATATTCCGATCCCCGCTGACAAGTGCGCAAACGGCAAGCTCGACGCTTATGTAGGTAAGGAAGTTATCTTTGGTATCCGTCCCGAGCACGTTCACGATGAGGCAGAGGAACTCGCTAAGGCAGAGATGACATTTGACGCTGTTGTTGACGTAACAGAGCTTATGGGCGCAGAGATCTATCTCTATGTTAACGTTGCAGGTCAGTCGATCACCGCGAGAGTTGATCCTTCTTCAAAGGCTCAGATCGGCGATACTATCAAGATTTGCTTCAGCCTTGACAAGCTCCACATCTTTGATAAGGACACAGAGCAGATCATCACTAACTGATAAATTTAAAACAGATTTTTTGGCGGCAGGGCAAATGCTCTGCCGCTTATTTATAAATGAATTGGTTGTGTATCGGTATGGATATGATTCGCAGACACTACAATTTTTTCGGTTGGGTACAGGGCGTCGGGTTTCGCTATACGGCTCAGTACGCCGCCAACGCGCAGGGCGTCACCGGCTGGGTGCGCAACGAGTACGATGGCTCGGTGACAATGGAGATACAGGGCAGCGAGGAACAGCTTGACAAGGTGGTTCAGGCGATAAACAATGCAAGGTATATCAGTATAGAAAAAACTCTCTGCCGCGATACCGCCGTAATCCCCGATGAAAAAATATTTAGAGTAAGATATTAAAAAATTAACCCCGAAAGTCAGATTTCTCAGCCTGATTTTCGGGGTCATTTTACTTTGAAAGATCAATAGTTTTCGATATAGGATTTCAAGTTGCTTTTGTCGGTGCGGCCGGAGATCACTTCAAAAGAGCCCAAGGTCTCAGGGAATGATTCGACCTCTTCCTTTGTAACATCCTTGTCGTCAATTTTATATTCATCCTGAATATTAAAAGCGTTATTTTGAGGAGGCGCTTCTTGCCATTTTGTTTGATGTGCTTCATTCACGCTGCTTCCGTCAAAATAATAATACCATGTAAAGATTGTTGATGTACCGCTCTTCCTGACCGAAAGGAATCCGCCGCGGTCAACGTAGGACGGAGTATTATCGGCAATAACATCGCCTGAATTTGTTTTAAAAACTTTTACTTCATCACCGTCGATCCAGCATATAACGGTTTCTGACCACTGGATATCGCTTGGTCCTGCGAGTATCAGTTCCGGAACATCATCGTCGTTGAGATACACAAGCTTTCCCGTTTCGTAGTCAAAGACACATTCGTTATTCAGGAAGTTGATATATAATTGTTTCCAGCTGTCAGCGGCTTTTTCTGTGGTCGGTTCCTCGGTATCGGGTTCAGTTGTGGTTTCTTTCTGCGCGGGTTGTTTGGTTGTTGGAGCAATAGTTGCGGGCTCGTTGGTCGCTTCGGTGGGGTCAACAGTTGTAGTTTGATCGTTTTCATCGGTGTTCGGCTCAATAACAAACTCCTTTTCGCTGTTATCGTAGGTAACAACAATGTCGTCAAGGATCACTTTGCTTTGCCCGTTTTTGAGTTTTACAAGGTCGCTCATAGCAGTGTCCTGAGTCGTGTTTTTGTCAGTTATCATCATACTTGCCGTTGCCATTTTAACGCCGTTTTCGCTGTCGGAAGGTGATACGGTAATGCATTTTACCTTTTTACTGCTTTTATCTGTTTCCAACTCTATGGTATAGTCGATTCCGCTATAGGTGTAGCTGCTGTTGTTGCCATTAGCGACCCAGCTGTTTTTATCCAGCTTTTTATCGTTGTCAAGCAGAGTGTTCATTTCCTCAGTGTATCCGGCACAATCAAAATCAAAGGTTTTAGGCTTTTTTTGATTGAGAATAACAAAGGTAAGGATAATACCGACAGCGATCACCAACGCAAGAAGTGAAAAAATAATTATAAGCAGTGTTTTTTTCTTTTTGTTATTATTAGGCGAAAAAGCATAACCGCAATGCGGGCATTTATCAAGTGAGCCGGCAACAGTATGACCGCATTGTTCACAGGTTTTCATAATAATCCCCCTATTCGTTTTTTGACGTTGAGCAATTATATATTATCAGTATTCAAAATCATCAAACATAAAGTCTGCCCAGTAGTACTGGCTCATATATTCGTTTTGATAAGCGTTGACCGAGCCCGCGTCAAGCTCGGCAAAGCGGTAGTAGTCGCAGTCAAGTGTGCTGACGTCGACCGAAAGGCTGTTGTAGCTCTTGTTGACTACCTTTTCCGCGCCGATCTTTTTAAGGCTCTTCATCATAGCGGAAATCAGGATTTGCAGATAGTTCTGCTGCTTTTTGTCATACGGCTCATCCTCAAACAGCGCGGCGGCTATCTCTTTGATAGTACAGGAGCTGCCGTGGCGGTGAACAAGATAAGCAAAGATCTCCTTCGATTTGCTCCTCTCAAAGTGAACGGGCTTGCCGTCCGGCGTAAAAACGTCAAAGTTACCGAAGCACTGTACTTTGAGCAAGGCGTTTTCCTTCGGAATTATCGGGAACCGCAGATCATTTAGTTCTTCCTCGACCTTCTCCTTTGTCACAGGCTTCATAATATAACCGCTCGCGTGCATCTTCATCGCTTCGCCCGCGTACTCGCTGAAGCCGGTTACAAATATGATGTTCATTTTCGGGTTGACCTTTTTGAGCTCCTTTGCGAGCTCGACCCCGGTCATACCTCTCATATGTATGTCGAGAAAAGCGATATCGCAGTCGCCCTTTTTTGCCTCCTCAAGCAGCTCATCCTGATCTTCAAACGCAAAGACCTCGGCGTCGGGTTTTGCTTCCTGTATAGATAGTTCAAGCATTTGCAGCATCAGGGGTTCGTCGTCAACGCACAGTATTTTCATTGTTTTGTTCCTCCTTTGGCAGCATTACCGTAGCAACGGTTCCTTCTCCTACAACGCTGGTGATTATAACATCAGCGCCGCACAAATCTTTTAATCTTTTTCGTGTGTTTTCCATTCCGACGTGTGAACGTCCGTCGTCCTTCTTTTGCTCGGTGTCAAAGCCGACGCCGTCGTCGGAAATAATCACTTCATAATATTCGTCAGTCTCATTAGTGGCAATAGTGACTGTTCCGCCCTTTTTCTTCATACCGACGCCGTGCTTTACGGCGTTTTCAACAAGCGGCTGTATAGACAGCTGCGGCAGAACAAAGTCGGTTGTTTTTATATCGTAAACAATGTTGAGCTTTTTGCCGAAGCGCAGTTGCTCAATGTACAAATATTTTTTAAGGTGTTTAAGCTCTTTTTCAAACGGCACGGGCGTCTGCTGCTTTAATGAATCCATATTGCATCTCAGGTAATCCGAGAAGGTGATCGTCGCGTTGTACGCTGTGTCCGGATTTATCTTACACAGCATTGCGATAGAGCTCAGAGCGTTGTACATAAAGTGCGGCTGAATCTGGCTTACCATTACCGAAACCTTTGCCTCGTACAGCTCCTTTTGCATCTTTTGATAACGGATAGTTTCCTTATATTGCCGTTTCAGGTCAAATACAAGGCGAATGATCTGATAGATCATAGTAAAGCCGAGACCGATGATATAGAAATCTATATTCGCAAAGGGATGGTAGTGGTCGATAGTGTCTATAGCTATCGACAGCGCGATCGGTATCCACGAAATAAGCACATACAGTGCCTGTGGATTTGTCCGTGTTTCGATCAACAGCAGAATAGGTAATATGATTCCGCATACAGCCGTTGCCAACATCATATTCGGGAAGGTGACGTATACATCCGCGACGTTCGTCAGGTGCAGAATTATTACGGCGATTATAAGCAACAAGTATACGGAATTAACACCGTTTGCGATCGCTCTTGTTATCGACCGACCGAGGTTCGCCTTCATATACACAAGCATAGAAAGCACAAACAGATAGTTTGTTATCGAAATAATCAGCGAACAGACAGTCGGGTCGCTTATCCATAGGTTCAGGTATCCGCTTATGTTCTGCGCGATCATAAACAATCCCCAGAAGAAGCATAGCGCACCGAAGGTCAGATACTTAAAATCGACCTTGCCGAAAACAAAGCTTGCGATGGGGAAGAAGAACATTCCGAAAAAGCAAACTAAGATATAAAGAAATACCCATGGCAAAGAATGGAAAATAAACCTTGTGTATTCGCCGTTGGATTCGCTTACCACAACGTCAAAGCATTCGGAAAAGTTAGAGATATCCCTTCCGTAAGGATTCACGACCTCAAGGGTGATAACTTCATTCGGATTTATCGTTCCCGACGAGGGGTGTCTCAGGTCGTATTCCTGAACATAGTAGCCCGGCGTGTTTGGCATCCTTTCGGAAAACATATTTTTGTTATGGTAGCTTTCTAACAATTCGTCAACATCTATCGCAAGGTTTTCTTCGTTCATTCCCTCAAATTCTTTGAGCAGGTTTTCCCTCATTTCCTCGGGCGAATAGTAGTTGTATTCAAAAACGATCTCACCCTTGCTGTTTTTGACGGTGTACCAGACGTTTTTTGACGATACGCCGATAGTATTGAAAAAATCGGTGGCGGCAGTCAGTTTGCCCTTAAAGACGATATTATTCGAGAACCTGTCGGTTACATCGTATTCATCGCTTATGGGCTTCCAATCTCCGCCGTCCACCGAATACTCGCCGTCGATGAACATCGGGATATCCAAACTTGTGTCAAAGCTTTCATAAAACCGGATACAAAGCGTGATCAGCCCCGCAAGCAAAAGAATCATTACGATAGCGATTACCGCTGTCCAGCGCTTGCTTCGCAGTATTTTAACTATTTAAAACACTCCCTTTCGGACAGAATGTCAGTTCTTTTTACATTATAGCGTTTTTTATGCAAAATGAAAAGCGGTTTATTTCAAAAAAATCAAATTTTTTTGCATTTACAACCGCACAAAGCTGTGTTAAGATATAACTAAAGAATGATTTGCAGGGGAGGCGTAAATATGAACGGCGATAAAAAATACTTTGAACTGCTCTCGGAAAAATATCCATCGGTAAGGTCCTTAACGCGCGAGATAATCAACCTCACGGCGATACTAAATCTCCCCAAGGGCACCGAGCATTTTATGAGCGATATACACGGCGAGTACGAGGCGTTTTGCCATATCCTCAACAACTGCTCGGGAGTCATAAGGGAAAAGGTCGAGGCACTGTACAGCGATACCCTGACCCACGACCAAATCAAGGAGCTCTGCACCCTGATTTACTATCCCGCGGAAAAGCTGAGCCTTATCAAGCGCAGCCGCGGTACCGACAGCGAGTGGTACAGAACTACGCTTGAACAGATGATAGAGATCGCCCGCGTCCTAAGTTCAAAATACACGCGTTCAAAGGTGCGCAAGGCTATGCCGCCCGACTACGCGTATATAATCGACGAGCTCCTCCACGCCCAGCGCGACGAGGACGATAACCAGGTGCGTTATCACAACAATATCCTTGACACTATCATCAATATCAACGGCGACGACTTTATAATCTCGCTCGCGGGGCTTATCAAAAGGCTCGCGGTCGACAGACTCCATATCGTGGGAGATATCTTTGACCGCGGAAAAAGCGCGGAGAGGATTATCGACCTGCTCAAAACCCACCATTCGCTCGACATCGAGTGGGGCAATCACGATATTTTGTGGATGGGAGCCGCCTGCGGAAGCGAGGCGTGCATCGCAAACGTCGTCAGGAACAGCATAAAATACAACACGCTCAACACCCTCGAGAGCGGCTACGGAATAAGCCTGCGCGCGCTGATTTTGTTCGCGTCAAAGACGTATCCCAAGCAAAGCCCGATGAAGGCGGCGCTCAAGGCGATCTCTGTTATCCAGTTCAAGCTCGAGGGACAGATAATAAAACGCAATCCCGATTATAAAATGGAGAACCGCCTTTTGCTCCATACGATAGATTCAGAGAAGGGAACGGTGGTTTCCGAGGGAGTCGAGTACAAGCTCGGCGATAATTTCTTCCCGACGCTTGATAAGGACGATCCCTACAAGCTGACCGAGGAAGAAGCTGAGGTCGTCAACGACCTCAGGGATTCCTTTGTCAACAGCCACAGGCTTAAAAAACATGCCGAGTTTCTCTATAACAACGGCGGTATGTATAAGATATTCAACGGCAATCTGCTATACCACGGCTGTGTTCCGCTCGACAAGGACGGAAGGCTTATGCAAATCGAACTGTTCGGCGAAAAGCACAGCGGCAAGGCGTACTTTGATATGGCTGACAAAATCGCCCGTCTGGCGTTTTTCGAGAGCGGTCAGCAGCAGATAGGGCTCGACTTTATGTGGTACCTCTGGTGCGCGCCGAATTCACCGCTCTGCGGCAGGAACATCAAGACCTTTGAGCGCGCGTTTATCCCGGACAAAGCCGCGTGGAAGGAAGAAAAGAACCCCTACTACGACTACTATTATCAAAAAGAAACCTGCGAAATGATACTCCGCGAGTTCGGTCTGAACGCCGACACGGCTCACATAATCAACGGCCACACGCCCGTCAGAACAGTCAAGGGCGAGCTGCCTATCCGCGCCGACGGCAAGTTGCTCGTTATCGACGGCGGCTTTTGCAAGGAGTACCACAGCACAACGGGCATTGCGGGATATACGCTGATCTACAATTCCCACGGGCTGCGCCTGAAAGCCCACCACCCGTTCAGAACCGTTGACGAGGCGCTTGGCGAAAACCGCGACATCCACTCGGATTCCGAGATCGTCGAGACAGGAAAACACAGGATGATGGTGTTTGATACCGACTCGGGAGAGAACATCTCAAAAATGATAGACGACCTCAAAACCTTGCTTTCGATGTACCGCACAGGCGAGATAAAACCAAATGAATAAAAAACACGGCTGACTTTAAGCATTTGCCAAGAGTCAGCCGATTATTATTGTATAGAAATCACGTTGCCTGATTTATCATTATTTCGGGGTCGATGCCCTGCTTTTTATAGTAGTCGCTCAGCGCCGCCTTTATCGCCTCCTCAGCGAGCACCGAACAGTGCACCTTTACCGGCGGAAGCCCGTCCAGAGCCTCCATTACCGCCTTGTTTGTCAGCTTCAGCGCATCGTCTACCGACTTTCCTTTGATAAGCTCGGTAGCCATACTGCTTGTAGCGATAGCCGCTCCGCAGCCGAAGGTCTTGAACTTAACATCGGTGATTGTGTTGTCGTCTACCTTGATGTACATCTTCATAATATCTCCGCATTTGGAGTTGCCGACCTCGCCGATACCGTCGGCGTTTTCGATTTCACCCACGTTGCGCGGATTTGCAAAGTGATCAATAACCTTTTCCGAATATACCATATCAATTCTCCTTTTTAATTTTGTCCCAAAGGGGAGACATATTTCTCAAATAAGTTACGACCTCGGGCACGACCTTGGCGATATAGTCGATATCCTCCTCGGTCGTTTCCTCAGAGAACGAGAGCCGCATACTTCCGTGCGCGATCTCATGCGGAAGTCCGATAGCGAGCAACACGTGGCTCGGGTCAAGGCTTCCCGAGGTGCACGCCGAGCCCGAGGATGACTGTATACCGTTCATATCGAGCTTTAGCAAAAGGCTTTCGCCCTCGATACCCTCAAAGCACATATTTATGTTGTTCGGGAGTCTGTGGACTCTGTCGCCGTTCAGGCGCGAACGCTCGATTTTCAGCAGGCTGTCGATCAGCTTATCCCTGAGAGCGGCGATCTTTTTATTCCGCTCGTCCATTGTGTCGACCGCGATCTGTAATGCGGCGTCGAGCCCTACGATACCCGCGACGTTTTCGGTTCCCGCGCGCTTGCCCTTTTCCTGAGCGCCGCCGTAAATCAGGTTTTCGATCACGATCCCGCGGCGGACATACAGCAGACCCGTGCCCTTTGGACCGTGGAGCTTGTGCGCTGTCATCGACAGAAGATCAATGTTTTGTTCGGTCACGTTTATCTTGACATATCCTGCCGCCTGAACCGCGTCGGTGTGAAAAATAACGTTGTGCTTTCTGCATATCGCGCCGATCTCGGATATTGGCTGTATCGTTCCTATCTCGTTGTTGGCGTACATTATCGTCACAAGCGAGGTGGTGTCCTTTATCGCGTTTTCGACGTCCTCGGGGCGCACGATACCGTTTTCGTAAACGTCAAGGTACGTTACCTCAAAGCCCTCTTTTTCGAGCGCCTCGCAGGTGTGAAGCACGGCGTGGTGCTCAAATTTTGAGGTGATGATGTGGTTCTTGCCCTTGGCTTTCATCGAGTGGGCAACGCCTCTGATCGCCCAGTTGTCGGACTCGCTGCCGCCCGAGGTAAAGTAGATCTCATTGGGCTTTGCCGCGCCGAGATTTTTGGCGATGTTTTCTCTCGCACCCTCAACCGCCTCCTTCGCCTTTCCGCCGAGGCGGTAAATGCTCGACGGGTTGCCGTACTGCTCTGTCAGATACGGCATCATCTTTTCCAAAACAACAGGGGACAGGCGCGTTGTTGCGGAATTGTCCGCGTAAACCTCTCTCATTTTATCTTCCTCCAAACAAAGTCTACTAAAATAGTAGGTAAATACCAATACCTATTATAATACTATGCTTTGCAAAAATCAACCCCTATTTTGATTTAATGTTTGTATTGATTTATTACCGGTAGTGCGGTATCATATTGTTGTAAAGATAATTGAGAGGTTTTGGTTATGTCAGTTGGCAAAAGAATGATCGAAGCGGTAGAAAACGCGTTTTTCCCTGTGCGCTGCCCGTACTGCGACAAGGTGATATATCACGAGCAGTACGCCTGCGAGGAATGCAAGTCAGAAATGCCCGAGCTTCCGATAACAAACTATATCGAGGGAGGGTACCGCTGTACCTCACCGTTTTTGTACAAGGAGAAATTTGCCGAGGCGGTAAAGGCGTTTAAGTTTTCTAACCGCGCGCAGTTCGCAAAGCAGCTCGCTTTTGCCGTGGTAACGGCGCTAAATTACACGAATAAGCTTGAATATGACTATGTCACCTGTGTGCCGATGTACCCCGAGCAGAAGGCGGAAAGGGGCTACAATCAGGCCGAATTGCTCGCCAAGGAGTGCGCAAAGCTGTTAGGTATAAAGTACATTGACGCTCTTGAACAATTCAAGCAAAACAAGCCCCAGCACACTCTAAAGGGCAGCGAGCGCAGAAAGAACGTCAAGGGCGTTTACCGAGCGATAAATAAAGACAAGCTCAAGGGCAAAAAGATTTTGCTCATAGACGACATAATAACCACCGGCAACACCCTCGCCGAATGTGCGAAAATGCTCAAAAAAAGCGGCTGCGAAGAAATCGACTGCGCCGCCGTATGCTATGTAAATTAATACGAAACAGCTCACCTCGGAAAACCAAGATGAGCTGGTTTTTATAGTTCAATGTAATACGGACAGATGTTTTCGTAATGCCCGTCCTTCATCCTAAAACCCTTTGGGATAACGCCGAGCTGTTTGAACCCGATCCGCTCGTACAGGTGACGCGCGTGGATATTCGTCTCAACAACGGCGTTGAACTGGAGCACCAAAAACCCGAGCGATCTCGCTCTTTTGATGCAGTCCAAAACAAGCTTTTCGCCGATATGCTTGCCGCGTATCTTTGAGTCTACCGCATAGCTTGCGTTGCAGATGTGTCCGCACCTGCCGACGTTGTTCGGGTGCAGGATATACAGACCGCATAACGTGCCGTCGTCGTCAACGGCAACACCGCAGCAGCTTTGTGATGCAAAGAATTCCTTCGCGCTCTTATCATCCAAAGGCTCCTCCTGCGGGAACGCTGTGCCTTCTTCAACGACCTCGTTCCAGATCGCCGTCATTTGTTTTAAGTCGTTTTGTTCGTACTCTCTTATTGTCATTTTACTCTCCCGAAAAACTTATTTCCAAACAAACTCTACCACTTTAGAAATATAAAGTCAATAATATAAATTTGATTTGCGGAAAAACTATGGAGCAGTCGATATATTTTTACTCATAATTCTATAATCAAATTATGAGCGACCGATTTGTTATATAATTAAATTGTATATTATTGTTATAGGAGGAACAAAAAATGAGCACGGTTTATGATTTTACGGTAAAAGACAGAAAAGGCAACGATGTGAGCCTCGCCGATTACAAGGGCAAGGTTTTGCTCATCGTCAACACCGCGACAGGCTGCGGATTTACTCCGCACTACGAGCCGCTTGAAGATATGTACCGCGACCTGCGCGACAAGGGCTTTGAGATACTCGACTTCCCGTGCAACCAGTTCGCCAATCAGGCGCCCGGGGACGAGGAGGAGATACACAACTTCTGTACCCTCAAGTTCGGCGCGGATTTCCCGCAGTTCAAAAAGATCGATGTTAACGGCGATACCGCCGACCCGCTTTTCGCGTTCCTCGCGGCAGAGAAGCCGTTTGAGGGCTTCGGCAAGGGGCTCAAAAACAAAGCACTCAACAAGTTTGCCGATAGAAACAACAAGGCCTACGGCGACAAGGCGTACATCAAATGGAATTTCACAAAATTCCTGATCGACCGCGAGGGCAATGTCATCGCGCGCTTTGAACCGACCTTCGATATGAAAGAGGTCAGAAAAGCGGTAGAAGCGGAGATATCTAAGTAAAACTTCTATAAAGTTCAAAGAGTAATTTAATAAAAACCGTATCGGGTCGAAATCAAATTTGCCGATACGGTTTTGTTTATAGACAAATCTATTATTTTCTGGTATCATTAATTCATAGTAATTTGATTAGGAGAAACCAAGCTGATAATATGAATGTAAAAGTCAGAAAAGCGGAACAAAAGGATATACCGAGGATTTTGGACTTGCTTGTTCAGGTCGATATGGTGCATCACAATGGCCGCCCCGATATTTTCAAAGGTCCCGCGACCAAATACAGCGCTAAAGAATTGAGATCAATCATTCAAAATAAGGAAACTCCCTTGTTCGTCTGCGTTGATGAAAAAGATATGCCGCTCGGGCACGCGTTTTGTATACACAAGCAGGTAATCGGCGATTCTGTTTTGACGGACATCAAGACGCTTTATATCGATGATATCTGCGTAGACAGCAGCGCCAGAGGAAAACATATAGGCAAAACGCTGTACGATCATGTGTTATCATACGCAAAAGAGCATGGGTTCTATAACGTCACACTTAACGTTTGGACGTGCAATACATCGGCGATTAAGTTCTATGAAGCGATGGGGCTTGCGCCTCAAAAAATCGGTATGGAAAAAATCCTTTGATCTGACAGGGGGATGAATTATGAAAAACTATAAATCTGATATAACACTTGATCCTTCGGGATTTGTATTGCTCGCGGACTATGTGCCCGGTATAATCCAGGAGATACGGTATCATTCGACCTACAATTTTATCGGAGACAGGATCGACGGATACGAGGAACCCTGCGCGCTCATTACAAAAGAGGCGGCGCGTGCACTCAAAGCGGTGAGCAACGAGCTTATTGTTCAGGGGTTAAGGATAAAGGTTTTTGACGCGTACCGCCCCGTGTGCGCGGTAAAGCATTTTATCCTGTGGAGCATCGAGGATCAGGACTTGCGGATGAAGCCGTTTTTCTACCCCGAGCTCAACAAGCAGGAGCTTTTTGAAAAGGGGTATATAGCCAAGCAGTCGAGCCACAGCCGCGGCAGCACGGTCGATTTGACTTTGCTCGATATGAGCACGGGCAAGGAGCTCGATATGGGAAGCCCGTTTGATCTGTTCAGCCCCGCGTCTCATCCCGATTATAAGGGGATAACAGAGGAGCAGTACAACAACCGGATGATCTTGCGTAACGTTATGCTCCGCCGCGGCTTTGAGCCGATAGACTGCGAATGGTGGCACTTTACCTTGGCGGACGAGCCCTATCCCGATACATATTTTGAATTCCCCGTCTCCTCGGAATATTTGAGGAAATAAAAATGGTAAGAGAATTAGTCCACGACCCGATGTTTTTGGGGATAAAATCAAAGTCCGCGACAAAACAAGACGCTATGATCGCGCGCGATCTGCTCGACACCTTGACCGCGCACCGCGAGACCTGCGTTGGTATGGCGGCGAATATGATCGGCAAAACGGTGAGGATCATCGCGTTTATAGACAACGGAAAATACACCGTTATGTACAACCCCGAGATAACCCATAAGTCCGCGCCGTATGAAACCGAGGAAGGCTGTCTGTCGCTCCTCGGCGCGCCGCGAAAAACCACGAGATATAAAACTGTAAAGGTGAAGTTCCAAAACGAAATTTTTCAGTGGAAAACCAAGTCTTACACGGGCTTTACCGCGCAGATCATCCAGCACGAGGTCGACCACTGCAACGGTGTGCTGATTTAGAAAGACGCTCTTGTGCTTTTATAACCGTAAATAATCTTAACATTGTACACGAACGAAAAAATAGCGCGTATCAAAAAATTATAGTATAAATACGTTTGTATGCAAAACAGGTGAGAAAATGAGGAAATGCGGAGCTATGCCCTACGAGGGTGACGAAAAATACATTTTTGTGAGTTACTGCCACAGGGATAGTGCAGAGGTTTTCCCGATAATCGAGCAAATGGCCAAGGACGGTTATCGAGTGTGGTATGACGAGGGGATAAACCCCGGCAACGACTGGCCTGAAATAATAGCAGATCATCTCAACCGATGCTCTGTTTGTATCGCGTTTATCTCCGAAAATGCGATGGATTCACATGATTGCGGCAGAGAGATCAATTATGCTCTGCTAAAGAAAAAAACGTTCTTTTCTGTTTATCTTGAAGAAGTGGAGCTGTCGGCAGGATTAGAAATGCAGCTTACGACCACGCAGTCGATCTTTAAGTATAAATACAGCGATTTTAAAAGCTTTATCCAAAAGCTGTATAAAGGCAACGGATTAAAAGAATGTCGAGACGCTTCTGCAGCTGATTTGAATGATAATGATAATGAGGAGAACATCGGGGAATCGAATAGTGATAAGGAAAAAAACAAAGACGAAAAAAAGAAAAAGCGATTAAAGCGAGTGCTTCTGATTACGATTCCCGCTGTTCTTGTTTGCTGCGGAATCATTGCCGCGATAATAATACTTAATAACCGTTCACCGCAGGAAGATGATCAAAGCGAGACCACAGCAGCTGAAACTACTGAAATAAGTACTACCGAAAATATTGTTGAAAGTACTGCTGAAGCAACTCAGGTATTATCAACGGTTCCAAGTGAAACAGACGTCAACTCATCTCTGCCTCAAATAGAATTAGTATCAACAGAAGGGGATACCGATTTATTCAAAGTTGACGGGGCTCATATAGCCTTAGAGACTACGGAAGAAAATGGATTAAACAATAAAAGATTAAATATTAATGATGAATACCTTTATCACATTAGTTTTGATATAACATATAAATTTGATAGATCCGAATCATTGTTCAACGGAGTTTTATATATGCCTGACGGCTCACAATACAACAATATCGCATGTTCGGACAATAGCGTATGGGTAGCAAAGGATGACTTAGTAGAAGGCACATACACTTATTTGATAGAAACGATCACAGAACAGAGAAATGTAAACACTAAGATCAAGTTTAAAATCGGTTCCGAGAATAAGCCATTAAAAAGTATAACCGATAATACAACAACAAAGATATCAAGCTATAATGATGCTATGGATTTTGATGTTTGGGGAAATGTCGGCAAAACAATAGAATTTAAGGATGGTATGATTCGTTACGAAGAAGATCAAAAGGATTATGTGATTTCATTTGAAGACGCGAACGGAAGCTTTCAATATGATTTAGCGCCGACAGATAAAATAAGCTTTGAAGAATACAAAGATAAATTAATCAGCGGAAAAGCAATAATCACTACAAAAAAAGGTGTGGCTGATTCAGAAAGCGTTGCTTTTGAAATTATAGAAGTGTACTAAATATCGGCAGCAAATACATTGCTATCACAGCGGTGTATTTGCTGCATTTTTATTCTCCGCTGCCGATAAGCTTAATATTTTTCCCGATTTAATAAATACTAATTCGGGAGGGATAATTATGATAAAAAGAATCGGTTCAAGAACGATTGAATTTACAGAGCCGCCGTCAGTTTTAAGCTACGCTTCAGTGGTCGGCAAAAAAGAGGGTGAAGGGCCGCTCGGCGGCTTGTTTGACAAGATAATCTGCGACAGCTACGATGGGCTCGATACCTACGAGGACGCCGAAAGCAAGCTCCAGACAGAGGCGATGACTCTCGCTATGCAAAAGGGAAAGATGAAAAAATCGGATATAGACCTTGTTTTCGCGGGCGATCTGCTCAACCAGTGCGTCGGATCAACCTTTGGGCTAAAGGATTTTAAAATCCCGTATCTCGGCCAGTACGGCGCGTGCTCAACAATGGCGCAAAACCTGATCGCCGCCTCGGTGTTTGTGTCATCGGGAGCGGCAGAAAAGGCGGCGTGTTCAACGTCATCTCACTTTTGCTCGGCGGAACGCCAGTACCGCTATCCGCTCGAGTACGGCTCGGTGCGCACCCCGACAGCCCAGTGGACGGTAACGGGCGCGGGCTGTTGTATAATAGGCAAAGACTCAAAAAGAATCAAAATCAGCCGCGCAACGGTCGGCAAGATAATCGACCTCGGTGTGACCGACGCAAACAATATGGGTGCCGCCATGGCACCTGCGATGTGTATAATAGAACCATAGGGCAAGGAAAACCCCCTATGGCAGGCATCTGCATTTTCACAAATATACATCAAAGGAGCTGATAGAATGTTTGAATCAAAAGAAGCGGTATTGGAGGCGGTATACGGGAAATGGGGCAGGCTTTACCGAAAGCGACTTATCGAGCGGGACAGGGAGAAGTATTACTCGCTTCTCGCTGCCCGCGAGCTCCACGACTACATAAGCAAAATCGACGTCCGCGCGGAACAGCAGCGTGCGGGGGTACCAGGCCTGCTTGCGGGCGGAGAACGCCGCGCAGGTGTAGCCCGCGTCCAGCGCGTCCACCGGCAGTATGAAGGCATAGCCGTCGTCCAGCTGCTGGAGCGGCTGCAGGTCTTCAAAGGGGGC
>CACYQK010000020.1:0-14777 GCA_902776495.1 uncultured Ruminococcus sp.
AACTATTTCAACCTTGTATTTTTCAAACCAGTAGTCAAGCTCGATGATGTACGCCAAAATCTGCGGAGCCTTCATAAGCTGACCGTACCACGGGTCTTTTATGCTCTCCGGGTTTTCTATAATGCTCTTTACCGCCTTTTTGTCAAGAAGCTCGGTGAGAGCATTTTTCTTTTGAAGAATAATACCGACCCTCTCCGCGCAGGTTTTAAAATAGACCGGGTTGTGCGTTTTGGGGTACGGGCTCTTTTTGCGCCACGTTATCTCCTCCGGCAGAATATCCTCAAACGCCTTGCGCACGATTCCCTTTTCACGCCCTTTGTACGCCTTTAGCTCCCATGGCATATTGTACGCGTACTCAACCAGCCTGTGATCGCAAAACGGTACTCTGACCTCAAGCCCGCTGAACATCGAGCACCTGTCCTTGCGCTCGAGCAAGCACTGCATAAACCAGTAAAAATTAAGGTAGAACATCTCGCGCATACGCCTGTCGGTTTTGCTGTCGGATTTTAACTTCGGCGCGGCGTTGATCGTGTCAAGGTATCTCTGCCTGACGTATTCCTCGCCGTTTTTCAGCACCCCGTCCTTTAGTATGAACCGCCGAATATCCTGACTTTTTGACCACGGGAAGCAGTCCTCAAAAAGGATTTCCTTGTTGTGATACCACGGATATCCGCCGAATAGCTCGTCGGCACATTCGCCCGACAGCGCAACGGTGTAGTCCTTTTTTATCTCCCTGCAAAACAGCAGCAGGGAGGAGTCAACGTCAACATATCCAGGCAGATCGCGCGCATCAACGCTGTCATAAAGCGCGTCCGCGAGCAAATCGTTGTCAAGGATGACCTCGCTGTGTTTTGTGTCGGCGTTTTTGACCATCATTTTTATAAATTCGTAGTCGCGCGTCGGCTGGAACAGGCTTTTTTCAAAATACTTTTGATTGTCGCGGTACTCCACCGAGTAGGTATGCACCTTGCCGAGCTTATGCTCCTTTTGATACATCGACGCGGTCTTAACGATAATGCTGCTGTCAAGCCCGCCCGATAAAAACATACACAGAGGTACATCGCTGACAAGCTGCCTTTGCACAGCGTCCGTCAAAAGATACCGCGTCTTTTCTATCGTTTGCTTTTCGTTATCCGTATGCTCCTTAGCCTCAATGCTGAAGTATGTCCTGCGCGTCAGGCGGTTGTTTTTATACACCGCACACTCGCCGGGATTAAGCTCAAAAACGCCCTTGAAAACTCCGTAGGACGGCGTCCTCGCGGGTCCTAAAAAGAAAATTTCATTGAGCCCCTGCTCGTCTATCTGCGGTTTTACGACCCCGCTTTTGAGCAGAGCCTTGATCTCCGATCCAAACACGAGTCCGCTATCATACTCGCTGTAGAAAAACGGCTTTACCCCGACCTTGTCGCGGCAGAGGAACACGCTCCTGTCATCAGAGCGAAACACCGCGAAAGCAAAAATACCATTGAGCTTCTCGGGAGAACGCTCCTTGTATTTGATATAGGTTTTCAGCACGACCTCGGTATCACTGTGCCCGCGGAAGTGGAACCCGCCCGCCTTGAGCTCCTCGCGCAGGGCGGGCGCGTTGTAAATCTCGCCGTTATACACGATAACATACGTCACGCCCTTGTGATTGACCGCCATCGGCTGCTTGCCGTTTTCGCGGTCGATAACCGCAAGTCGGCGGTGCATCAGCGCGGTGTCGCCGTTTATGTAGAGCCCGTTTTCGTCCGGACCTCTGCGCTCCAAGGTCTCGGACATCGCATTGAGCGTCTTTGTCCTTTCAGCCATTTTAGATTCCCTTTCTATCCAACCTGCTATTCCGCACATAAGATTACCTCCTATAATTCTTTATTGTAATTAAAAAACTGACAGAAACGACCGCCAAAACTACAGCGGAGATAATATTTCCGCCGAACAAGCCCGGGCTTTGAACCTCACTGCTTGAAAAAACAGCAGCTTCGCCGATAAAAACCAAGCTCAAAAGCTTTGTTATCAACGCCGTGATAATACCTTGCATAATTCTGATAAAGAAAAATAACAGCTTGTTGATTTTTATATCCCCGAGCGCTGAGAATATTTGAAAATGAACGCACAAGCCGCCGAAGCCTGCGGCGAATGCCGTGAATTCAAGCGGAAATTTTTCGGATGTCAGTGTGACCGCGGAGCAGACCTCCGACAAAATCACCCAGATATCTGTCACCAAGCTTTCACCTAAAACACCCTTGATTATTCCCGTCGCCGCCGAAAAAATCAAAACAAGCGCGCAGATTTGCGCCATACCCTTAGTTGCCGAGTACGCGCTCTCAACGATCACCGAAGAAAAGGGGAGAGGTTTGCTGAATAATTCTTCATAAGAATTATAATTCTCTTTGTTTTTGTCAAATACATTGATCAAAATCCCGAGCAATATTACCGAAATCACCTGGGCGAATAGTATCATAAGCCCCAAAGCCGTATTGCCGTACAGCGATGTCCCGACGTAATTTATCAAAAACCCCGGGCCCGCGCAAACCGTGAACAGCGAAGCCTTTTTTGCTTGTTTTTCGCTGACCGCGCCCGAGCTTTTGAGCTCCGCGATCCCCCTCGCGCCCACAGGATATCCGCCGATCAAACTCAAAATAATAATAGGCGCAAACACTCCGCTCAACCCAAACAGCCTGTTTGTGAGCTTCCCAAAATGTTTACCGATCGCTTGGCAAGCTCCGCTTTTTACCGCCATAGCCGACAGCGCCATAAACGGAAAAAGCGATGGTATCAGCACCTTTAGGCACAGCTCAACGCCGTTTTCTACACCGTTTTTACAGCTTTCGGATGAAAATGTCAGCGCGACTGCGGCCGCCGCTATCACAAGCGCCTTAAAAACACCTCCGCCTCGGTTCAAGGCTTTTATCAACATCATTTCTATCACCGATAATATATATGCGCCGTAACGCATAAATATAAATGATTAAAAATTTGGGAGTGGAAAGCGTGAAAAGGAATCAAAACAACCCGCGAGTGCCCATCATCGAGGCGGGTATTCAGCCGCTTATAGAGATGACGGGCAACAGACAAATCAACATCGAGGGCTCAACGGGTATTTTGCTTTACGAATCGGACAATATCAAAATCAACACAACCGGGCCGGTGATCTCTTTCTTCGGCAGAGGACTGAGCGTGAGGTGCATCTCGGGCTCATCGGTCGAGATATCCGGCTTTGTCAACAAAATCGAATTTATTACCTGAGGTGGAATATGCTTCTAAAAGTTTTAAGATTTATTAAGGGCTACGTCCGTTTTACGGCTAACGGTAAATTTCCCGAGAGGTTTTTAAACTCTGCCGCCGTAAATAAGCTCAACCTCTGGGATGCATATCCGTCGGACGGCGGGATAACCGGCGCGATGTCCGCGTCTGATTACAAGCGCGCAAGGTATATTGCCAAACGCTCGGGCGTAAGGCTCAAAATCACAAAAAAGCGCGGATTTCCGTTTATCTATAAAAAGCACAGCGAGCGTATCGGTTTGCCGATCGGCGCGCTTGCGGGAGCTGTTCTGCTTATCGTGCTCTCTCAGTTCATCTGGACGGTTGATATCACCGGTGCTGAGACCGTCAGCGAACACAGGATCAGGCAGGCGCTCGCGGATAACGGCGTATACCCCGGGGGCTTCAAGGGCGCGGTAGATGTACTTTCTGCACAGCGAAATGTGCAGTTTGAGGTCGACGAGCTGTCGTGGGTCAGCATCAATACCCTCGGCTGTAAATCTACCGCGGATGTTAGGGAAAAAGCAAAAAAGTCCGATGTCCAAACCGACACATCACCCTGCAATATCAAGGCGAAATGCGACGGAGTCATCACCAAGATCAACGCCCAAAACGGTTTGAGCGCGGCAGAGGTCGGCAGCGGGGTAAAGCAGGGCGATCTGCTCGTCAGCGGAGTTATGTCTACCGATGAGAATTGTGTCCGCTTTGTCCGCGCCAAGGCAGAGGTATACGCCGATGTTAATTCTAAAAAGGAAATAAAAATCCCCAAAAGCTACAATTATTTTTCTTTATCAGAAAATAAGATTAACAAAAAATCTCTGAATTTCCTTTGGTTCACCTTGCCCGCAAGCCTTGATTTCACCGTTTACCCTATGTCAGTGAGCACTAATAATCAAAAGGACATCACCGTAAACGGCAACGATCTTCCCATAGGCGTCACCACCCAAACAACACGCGAGCTAAAAGAGATCCCCACTGAACTGACAAAAGAAAAAGCAAATGAAAGCTTTGAAAAAGCCCTTTTGCTCTCGGAGGTTTTTGAAAACGGCGACAGCACGGTAAAAAGCCGAAAAATAACGATAAAAGACGATGGAGAGTACTACAACTGCGCCTGTGACTACATTTTAAGTCAAAATATAGCCCAAAGCGTAGATTTTAGCGTGACAGAAAACTGATTTTGTGATATAATAATTAAGTTAAGGTTGCACTTGTGTGCAAGTGAAGAGGCTCCGCCGTTAAGATTGCACTTCGTGCAAGTTAAGAGGCTGATGCCGTAGTGAGCGTTTTTTCAACTTTGCACAGCAAATCTTCACTTTCGCGTAGCGAAATCTTATCTTCCGCAACGCGGAATCTTAACTTTTGCAAAGCAAAATCTTAACTCATTTGAGGTGAAACCATGCGAATTTTATGTATCGGCGACGTTGTCGGCTCTGTCGGCTGCGAATTTTTGCGCAAAACCCTGCCGAGCTTTAAGCGCTTTAATGCAATAGACGTTGTCATCTGCAACGGCGAGAACTCCGCGGACGGCAACGGGATCACTACGGTCTCGGCACGTCATCTGTTTGACAGCGGAGTTGACGCGATAACTCTCGGCAACCATTCGTTCAGGCGCAAAGAGGTATTCGATTATCTTGACAGCTCCGAATTTATTGCCCGTCCGTATAATTTTTCCTCAAAAAGCGTACCCGGTCACGGCGTAATCAACCTTGATATGGGAAAAACTACCATATCCGTAATAAACATTATGGGTAATATCTTCGTCGAAAACGGGCTTCAAAACGCCTTTGAGGCGGTCGACCGGGCGATCGAAAAAGCCGAGGGAAAGATAATCATAGTCGATTTCCACGCCGAGGCAACCAGCGAAAAACGCGCTATGGGATATTACCTCGACGGCAGAGTATCCGCACTTTTCGGGACCCATACCCACGTCCAGACCTCGGACGCGCAGGTTTTGCCGAACGGCACGGGTTATATCACAGACGCAGGGATGACCGGCACTATCCACTCGGTTTTGGGGGTAAAGACCGACATCATCATCAACCGCCTAAAGACCGGACTTCCGGCGCGTTTTGACCTCGCTTCGGGCGATTGCAGGCTTGAAGGAGTCATTTTTGAGGTTGATGAGAGCACATCAAAGTGCATAAGTGCCGAAAGTGTCAGGATAGAATAGTGAAAAATTTATCATTTATCTATTGAAATCTTTACAAAAATCCTTTATAATAGTAATGTTAGGCAACGAGAAGTTGCATCCAATCTCACCTAAACGGTGAGGTCAAAACACAGCAATTTTCTATATGAAGGAAAAAGGATGTGCAGTTATGATCAACGGAGAGATTCTAAAGAACGCAATAATCTCAGGCGCGCACAACATCAGCGCGCAGAAAAACCATATAAACGACCTCAATATTTTCCCGGTGCCCGACGGTGACACCGGAACAAATATGTCTATGACGGTTATGGCGGCCGCAAAAGCCCTTGAGGATTGCGACAGCACAGACGCCGGCGAGGTCACAAAGATCGCGGCTTCCGCAATGCTCAGAGGAGCAAGAGGCAACTCGGGCGTTATCACCTCGATCCTTTTCAGAGGCTTCGCTCAGGGGCTCAAGGATATGGAAGAGGTCAACGGCAAAAACATCGCTATCGCTCTCGGAATCGGTGTAGACGCTGCGTACAAGGCGGTTACAAAGCCCGCCGAGGGTACCATCCTCACCGTTGCCCGTATGGCGTATGAGGCAGGCGTTGAGGCGTCAAGGTCAAACACAGACCCTGTTTTTGTATGGCAGACAATAGTAAACAAGGCAAACGACGCTCTGGCAATCACCCCCGAGCTTCTTCCCGTGCTTAAAAAAGCCGGCGTAGTTGATGCGGGCGGCAAGGGACTCTGCTCTATCTTCGAGGGTATGCTCGCCACAATCAAGGACGGCGAGGTCATTGAGTATCAGGAAGAGACCGAGCCCGCTCCCACTGTTGATACATTCGAGAGCGCTGCGGCTGAGTTTGACGACGATATCGAATTCACATACTGCACAGAGTTTATCGTAGGCAGAGATCCCGAGATCGAGACCGATCCCGAGGAGCTCCGCGACTACTTAAAAGGAATAGGCGACTGCGTTGTTGTCGTTAACGACGAGGAGATTATCAAGGTACACGTTCATACCGAAACTCCCGGCAACGCGCTTACAAAGGGTCTTGAGTTCGGTCAGCTTCTCACCGTAAAGGTCGAGAATATGAAGGAACAGCACAAGAACGCCAAGAAGAATTCAAAGAAAAGCACTAAGAAAAAGTCCAAAAAGGCAAAGGAATCCGCAAAAGAGGAGTTCAAGTTTGCAGAGCCCACCGAAGATTTCGGATTTGTTGCCGTTGCAGCAGGCGACGGAATGAAAGAGCTCTTTTCGGATCTCGGCTGCACCAACGTGGTTTCGGGCGGTCAGAGTATGAACCCCAGCACAGAGGACATCGTGGAGGCGATAAACGGCACTCCCGCAAAGACTGTCTTTGTGCTTCCCAATAACAAAAACATAATTTTGGCGGCGGAGCAGACCGTCCCGATCGTCAAAGACAGAACCGTTGTTATCGTACCCACAAGGACGATCCCGCAGGGTATGACCGCGATGCTTAACTTCGATCCCGAGATCTCGCCCGAGAGCAACGCCCAGCTTATGATGGACGCGGCTCATGCGGTAGGCACCGGACTTGTTACCTTTGCCGCGCGCAACAGCGAGTTCGGAGGAAAGAAGATCAAAGAAGGGGACATCATCGCGCTCGAAAACGGTAAGCTCACAATTACCGACAAGAACGCGGTCAAAGCGGTCGTTAAGCTCGCAAAGAGCATGGTAACTCGCGACACCTCGTTTATCACTTTGATTTACGGCGAGGATACAACAGATGAGGAAGCCGAAAAGGCGTATGAGGAGCTTAGAGATAAATTCGGTTCACGCACCGACATCTCGCTTGTAAAGGGCGACCAGCCTGTTTACTACTTTATTTTAAGTGTAGAATGATATAATAAATAGCGGTTAGCCAAGGTCGCTGACCGCTATAAGTTTAAATACAGAGAATTATGGCTTCATTATATAAAATGCCCATTTCCTCATTGGCGGGGATCGGCCCAAAGCGCGCCGAGCAGTTTCAAAAACTCGGAGTCAACTCCGTCGGCGAGCTGATAACCTTTTACCCGCGGGCTTATGAGGACTGGAGCAACGTAGAAAAAATCGAAAATATAACAGAAAGCGGCACATACTGCGTCAGGGCTGTGCTTGCCGCTCCAATATCAGATTCCCGAATATCCGGGGGCAAGATACTCTCAAAGGGCTCGGTGTATGACGACACAGGCTCGCTGCAAATCGTGTTTTTCAATAACAGATACATCAGCTCGATGCTGACGTATGGGATAGAATATTTCTTTTACGGAAAAATAAATTTTGATAAATACGGTTCTCAAATGGTGTCGCCTACATTTTCACCCGTTAGCGAGGGCGCGCGGCTCCATCCGATCTACCGCCAGACAGCGGGGCTAAACGGCAAAACCATCTATAACGCCGTAAAGCAGTCGCTAAAGCTTCTGCCGCCCGTAGTAAATGACCCTCTGCCCGAGCAGGTGAGGAACGCCTTCGGGCTTATGGGGCTTCGCGAGGCTCTGTTTGGTATACATATGCCAAAGGACAACGACGAGTTTGAAGCAGCCCGCAAGCGTCTTGTTACCGAGGAACTTGTGGTGCTGAACTTCGGGATGAAGAACCTCCGCGCCCACAGCAGGGGAGTCAGCTCGGTAAAAATCAAAAACGATTTTTCCGACGAGTTCGCGACCTACCTTCCGTTTGAGCTCACAAACGCTCAAAATCGCGCTATAGCCGACTGCATAGCCGATATAAAGACAAAACCAGCTCCGATGAACCGCCTTGTTCAGGGCGACGTCGGCTCGGGTAAAACCGCGGTCGCCGCGTCCGTTTGCTACACCGTGATAAAAAACGGGTATCAGGCGGCGTTTATGGCGCCTACCGAGATTTTGGCGCGTCAGCATTTTGAAACCTTCAAAAAACTGTTTGAAAACACCGATATCCGTGTTGAGCTCCTTACGGGCGCGCTGAAGGAAAGCGAAAAAAAGCGCGTCAGAGCTGAGCTCGAGAGCGGAGAGATAGACCTTGTTATCGGCACCCACGCGCTGATAACCGACAAAACCGACTTTTATAATCTCGGCATCGCCGTTACCGACGAACAGCACCGCTTCGGCGTGGCACAGCGCGCAAAACTGCTCTCAAAGGGCAAAAACCCGCATCTTTTGGTAATGAGTGCAACGCCTATCCCGCGAACCTTGGGGCTTATCATCTTCGGCGACTTGGATATTTCGATAATTGATGAACTTCCGCCGTCGCGCAAGCCCGTTCGCACCGTGCTTTTCAATTCTACCCAGCGTAACAGGGCGTATGGCTTTATAAAAAAAGAGATCGCCGCCGGCAGACAGGCGTACATCGTTTGTCCTCTCGTAGAGGAGGGCGAGCTTGACGATGTCGCGTCCGCCGAGGAATACGCCGCCGAGCTTATGCTAAAGCAGTTCTCCGACATCCCCGTCGGCGTGGTTCACGGCCAGATGAAATCGGACGAAAAAGAGGCGGTAATGAGCAAGTTCGCCGCGAACGAGTTAAAATTGCTCGTTGCCACAACAGTCATCGAGGTCGGGGTAGACGTTCCCAACGCCTCGGTTATGGTGATAGAAAATGCCGAGCGTTTCGGGCTCTCTCAGCTTCACCAGCTCAGAGGCAGAGTCGGCAGGGGAGACGCTCAGTCCTACTGCATACTCATAAGCGACCACCAGAGCGAACTGACCCGCCAAAGGTTAGAGGTAATGTGCTCAACAAACGACGGCTTCAAAATCGCCGATGAAGATCTGCGGATGCGCGGACCGGGTGATTTCTTCGGTCAGCGTCAGCACGGACTTCCGCAGCTCGCTATCGCGGATTTTGCCGATACAAAGAGCCTTGAGCTCTCTCAAAGAATAGTAGATTATATTCTTTTTACATACAAAGATACCCGCTGCGATGAGCTAAAGCTGCTCAACGCCGAGATCGAGCGTCTCTTTGAACGCGGCGGACAAAACACGCTTAATTAGATAGGGAGTAATGTGTATGAAAAGATATACAATAAAAATCATATCCGCCCTTATGGCGTTGCTTGTGATAATTATGTCGTCTGCGGTACCTGCCGGCGCAATATCATTTTCCAACAAGGTCAACGTAAAATCCGCGTCGGCGCTTGTTGTCAGCTTGGATTCGGGCCAGACCGTTTATGAAAAGGACCCCGATTCAAAGCGCTATCCCGCATCAACAACAAAAATTATGACATATATCGTCGCGGTAGAAAACATCGAAGATATCGAAAATACCCGAGTAGAGATCAAAAAGAAAGTTTTAGACAAGCTCAAAAACACAGACAGCTCAACGGCTAATCTCTCCGAGCTTGTCGGAAAAAAGATCAAGGTTATCGACCTGCTCTACGGAATGATGGTTCCCTCGGGCAACGACGCCGCTCTGGTACTTGCCGATTATGTCGGAGAGGGAGATGTAAGCAAATTCGTTGATATGATGAACGAAAAGGCGGAAGAGCTTGAGTGTAAGAACACCCACTTCACTAACCCCGACGGTTTGCACGACCCCGATCACTACACGACCGCTCGCGACCTTTATTTGATTGCAAAATACGCGCTGACCCTGCCGCATTTTGAGCAGATCTCAAATGCCACCGAGTATACCATCGAGGGCGCCGAAGACCCGGTCATCACAACTAATTATCTGATTGACGAGGATCGCGGCGGCGATTACTTTTATACCTACGCAAAGGGCATCAAGACAGGCACGACCAAGGAAGCCGGCAGATGTCTTGTAACTACCGCTTCCGCCGACGGACACACATATATGGCTGTTCTGCTCGGAGCTCCCTACAAAGAGGGCGACGACGAGGAATACTACACCTTTATCGACGCTGCCGATCTGTTCCGCTGGGCGCTTGTCGACCTTGAAATGCAGACGATAAAAAGCGCCGATACCCCTGTTTGCGAGCGTAAGGTAAAGCTCGCGTGGGGCAAGGATAAAATAACCCTTGTTCCGGCAAAGAACCTCAACGCAATAATGCCCAAGGATTTAAAGCCAAGCGATATCGAGATAGAGACCGATGTTCCGGAAGAGATCAAAGCGCCTCTATACACTGACAAGGCTGTCGGTACCGCGTCCGTTTATTACACCGAAAAGGGCAAAGAAAAGCAGCTCATCGCAACAGTTGATCTTGTTCCCGCGGAACAGGTGAATATGAGCGGCATACTCGCGGTGCTCGACGTCATCGGCACGATATTCAAATCCTACTGGTTCCTCGTGATCATCGGGATCATCGTACTTCTTCTGATCATCTATATAATCGCCGCAAAAGTCCACCGCGCCCACCTAAAGCGCAACCGCAAAGTAAAAAAATACCGCAACTTTTAAGCAAATCTGTAAATGCCATTCCGAAAACCAGTGGGATGGCATTTTTATATAACTATATCGTAACAGTATTGTAAATAAAATGTTGTTGAATTTCATCTATATGTTGTGTTATAATTGTTTTAAGGAAAAATAGAGGAGATATATAGTATGAAATGTCCTTATTGCAGCTTTGAGGAAAGCAAGGTTATAGATTCCCGCTCCGCCGATGACGGCGAGAGGATCCGCCGCCGCAGAGAATGTCTTAACTGCGGAAAACGCTTTACCACTCACGAGGTTATCGAGACCGTGCCGATCATCGTCGTAAAGCGCGACAAATCACGCGAGGTCTTTGACCGCAACAAGCTGACCGCGGGTATTCTCAGAGCCTGCGAAAAGCGTCCCGTTTCATTGACTCAGATTGAAGAAATGGTTGATAATATCGAAGCGAGGATCCAGAGCAGCCTCGACCGCGAGATCACCACTATGCAGATCGGCGAGCTCGCTATGGAAGAGATCAAAAAGGTAGACGAGGTAAGCTACGTTCGCTTTGCTTCCGTTTACCGCCAGTTTAAGGATATCAACACCTTTATGGATGAGCTCAACAAGCTCCTGACAGAGAAGAAATAAAGTTTTTTCATCATAAATAGTCCGCCTATACTGAAACGCCGCAGAATTCCTGCGGCGTTTGGTATTAAATCTAATAATGTTATCAATAAGTAAAACATTGACTTTTCATAGCCCTGCCGTTATTATAATGGTAGGGCACTTTTTGAAAGCAGGCGATAATTATGACACAAACAGAAAAAAGATTGTTTTTAATTGAATATTTGTTCTCCGAAAGAGGAGAGGAAATGAGTATTCCGGCAGACGAATATAATCAAAAACGCTTGCTCCGCTCGCTGTTCAATATCCGTATGCCGAAAGATGCAAGCGAGGATTTCCTGAAAATCCAAGACGAGTATTTGCAGGAGGAAAACCGGCGCAAGGGCATTACGGATATAGCGGATTTGCAGCCGATTAAAAAAGATATTTATCTCTTGCAAGGAGACATTACCACACTAAAATGCGGCGCTATTGTCAACGCCGCAAACTCTCAAATGCTCGGCTGCTTCCGGCCCTGTCACGGCTGTATCGACAACGCGATCCATACCTTTGCGGGTATTCAACTGCGTAACACCTGCAATGCTATTATGCAAAAGCAAGGGCATAATGAGCCAACCGGTCGGGCAAAGATCACACCTGCCTATAATCTGCCGTGTAAGTACGTGATCCATACCGTCGGACCGATCGTACAAGGATACTTGACCGAAAATGATTGCGAGCTGCTGAAAAGCTGTTATCTCTCCTGTTTAAAGCTCGCCGAAAAAAACGGCGTAGAGAGTATCGCATTCTGTTGTATAAGCACAGGAGTGTTCGGTTTTCCGCAGAGAGAAGCGGCTAAAATCGCCGTTGATACCGTTACGGAATACAAGGCGAGAACCGGCAGCGATATCAAGGTGATCTTCAACGTCTTTAAGAACGACGATTTGGAGATTTATCGGGAGGTGCTGATGAATGAATAACGGCTGTCGGGAAAAGATAGAAAAAGGGCTGAAAGCTCTGCGCGTATTCAGCTGCGTTTCCTACGGCGTCGGCACAAGAGAAGTAAATTTAAAATTTTAAATAAAATCGTTTGATAATTAGAAAGGAGCGATTCATTATGGTAGAAATCAACAGCAGAAAAGCGGCTATCGTAGGCTGCGGATTCGTCGGTTCGGCTTCGGCGTTCGCTATTATGCAGAGCGGTTTGTTCTCAGAGCTCGTTATGATCGACGCCGATAAAAACAGAGCCGAGGGTGAAGCTCTCGACATCAGCCACGGACTTCCGTTCTCAAAGCCGATGCAGATCTACGCCGGCACATACGAGGATATCAGCGACGCGGCGGTGATCATCGTTACCGCAGGCGCGGGTCAGAAGCCCGGCGAAACAAGGCTTGACTTGGTAAAGAAAAACGTTGGGATATTCAAGTCGATCATTCCCGAGATCGCAAAGCATAACAGGAACGGCATACTGCTCATTGTGGCTAACCCCGTCGATATTTCGACATACGCGGCAAAGAAACTAAGCGGTTTCCCGAGCAACAGGGTATTCGGCTCAGGTACAGTGCTTGACAGCGCAAGACTGAAATATCTCCTCGGCGAGCACCTCGGTGTTGACAGCAGAAGCATCCACGCCTTCATCATCGGCGAGCACGGCGACAGCGAGATCGCCGCTTGGAGCAGCGCCAATGTGTCGGGCGTGCCGCTTCACAAATTCTGCGAGATGCGCGGTCATTACAATCACGTCAAGGCTATGCGCAAGATCTCCGAAAACGTCAAGAACAGCGCTTACGAGATCATCGAGAAAAAGAAAGCGACCTACTACGGGATCGCTATGTCCGTCAAGCGCATCTGCGAGGCGATCGTCAGGGACGAAAAATCCGTCCTTCCCGTGTCGAGCGTGCAGACGGGCGAGGAAATCAACGGAGTGGCTCTATCAATGCCCGCAATCGTGGGTAAGCACGGTGTTGAGGGCTTAGTACCGATCGAGCTTAACGACAAAGAAAAAGCCGCTCTCAAAGAATCGGCTGATACTCTGAAAGCGGTTATCAATGATGTATTAGAAGATTGTTGATATAACGTCAACACGGCACTGCATAATAAAAAAGATATATAGATCACGGTTGTTATAAAGCAGCCGTGATTTTTATTTGCATCGGCGCCGTTGTACAAGTTACAGATGTAAGATCAACTGAATTTCTTCGCTTGTGCGACCGCGAGTTTGTCGCAGCGTTCGTTTTCAGGGTGACCCGCGTGGCCTTTTACCCAGTTTATCTCGACCGTATGTATGTCGCACAACTTTAGAAGCTCCTCCCAGAGCTCGGGGTTCAGCGCGGGCTCTTTTTTGTTGCGCATCCAGCCGTTGGCCTGCCATTTTTTCGCCCAGCCCAAATTCAATGCGTTGCAAACATACTGAGAATCGCTGTACAGTGCGACCTCACACGGTTCTTTAAGTGCCTCAAGCCCTTTAATCACCGCGGTCAGCTCCATACGGTTGTTGGTCGTTACCGGCTCTCCGCCCGAAAGCTCCTTTTCAACTCTGTTATATCTCAAAATCGTGCCCCAGCCTCCGGGACCCGGGTTGCCGCTGCACGCTCCGTCTGTAAAAATCTCTACTCGCTTCAATTCGATTCTCCTTGAAATATTATTTATCATATATATTTTGCCACAAAACCGCAATAATAACAATAGCAAATCCAAATTTTTGCAAAAATATTTACATATAAATCAATATAATTCTTTTTTAATATTGACAAAAAAGCTTGTTTTAAGGTAAAATAAAATGAATATGTAAGCTTGGGGTATTATACCCTTGATATAAATGAACGGAAAAATCTATAGAAACACGGAGGTTATTTTTGTGAGTTCAACCGGCAAAAACAAAAATTATAAACTCAAACAAAATCGGTACTCAAAAAACGTAAAGTCAAAAACGAACAACACAAGACAGAGCTACGACAAAATCACCAAGAAAAAGGGCAGGGGGAATCAACCTAAGCAGGTGAAAAAGCCGTCGGTAAAAATCTCGTTCCTGGGCGGACTTAATGAGATCGGCAAAAACATTACACTTATCGAGTGTGAAAACGACATAGTTATCGTTGACTGCGGAATGGCGTTTCCTGACGGCGATATGCTCGGCGTAGATCTTGTAATTCCTGATTTTACCTATATTGAGCAGAATTTTGAAAAAGTAAGGGGTATCGTCCTCACCCACGGACACGAGGACCACATCGGCGGACTGCCGTTTCTGCTTTCGAGAGTCAACGTTCCCATCTACGGAACTCCGCTTACGCTCGGACTCGTAGGCAACAAGCTCAGAGAGCACAGCCTGTTCAATAAAACCCAACTCAACGAGGTCAAAGCTGGCAGCACGATAAAGCTCGGATGTATGAGCATCAAGTTTATCCACGTAAACCACTCGATCCCGGACTCGGTAGCGTTCGCGATCGACACTCCCGCCGGAACGATTGTTCACACCGGCGACTTCAAAATCGACTGTACGCC
>CACYQK010000021.1:0-14706 GCA_902776495.1 uncultured Ruminococcus sp.
CCGTAAAACGGCTCCAAATCAGCTTATAGAGCTTATACTGATCGCTCGTCAGACTCGACTTTATCTTATCCGGCTCCAAAGACGGCATTGAAGGTCTGATCGCCTCGTGACCGTCCTGAGCGTTTTTGCGTGATTTAAAGAACCTCGGCTTTGCGGGCAGATAATCGCTGCCGTAAGCCTGCTCAATGTACTTTGTAACTTCATCTATAGCGTAGTTTGAGATCCTGAGCGAGTCGGTCCTCATATAGGTAATAAGACCTGTCGCGCCCATTCCCTCGATATCAACGCCCTCGTACAGCTCCTGGGCGACCTTCATTGTGCGCCTTGACTGGAAGCCCAACTTTCTTGAAGCCTCCTGTTGAAGCGTAGAAGTTATGAACGGCGGAGCAGGTGACTTTTTGCGCGTGCCGTGCTTTACCTTTGTAACAACGTACTCCGCACCCTCTAAATCAGCCTCGATCTTATCCGCCTGCTCGGCGTTTTGGATCTTTATCTTGCCGTTTTTATCGGAATAAAGACTTGCAGAGAAAGACTTTCTGCTGCCCTTGGGGATAAATTTGGCGTCGATAGTCCAGTATTCCTCGGGCTTGAACTTCCTGATCTCGTTCTCTCTGTCAACGATTATCCTCAAAGCCACCGACTGAACGCGACCTGCAGAAAGACCTCTGCGGATCTTCTGAGAGATAAAGGGACTGAGCTTATAGCCCACGAGCCTGTCGAGTATCCTCCTCGCCTGCTGGGCGTTAACAAGGTCGGTATTGATCTCACGTGGATTTGACATTCCGTTTTGAACGCCTGTTTTTGTGATCTCGTTGAACTCCACGCGCTGGCAGTAGTCCTCGGGAAGTCCGAGAATATACGCCAAATGCCAAGAGATAGCCTCGCCCTCGCGGTCGGGGTCGGTCGCGAGATAAACGCTGTCGCTGTTATTTGCAAGCGTTTTGAGCTCTTTTACGAGCTTTTCTTTTCCTTTGATAATATCGTATTTCGGCGCAAAATTATTATTGATGTCAACGCTGAGCCTTGCTTTGGGCAAATCCCTTACATGACCCATAGAGGCAACGACCTCATAATCCTTACCGAGATACTTTTTTATAGTCTTTGCTTTGGCAGGAGACTCCACAATTACCAAATCTGACATTATTTTCCTCCAGTTTATTTAACAAAAAATCTTCTGCCCGGCTCCGCGCCGACAACTCCCATTATCTGGAGCTGGGTCAAAGCTACTGAAACCTTAAACACAGGCAAATAAAGCCTTGCGGCGATCTCGTCTATGTGCACAGGTTCGGCAGATAAGAATTCATATACCTTTTTCATATCGCCCTCGAGCTTCAAGTCACGCTTGTGCTCGGGCTTAGCCTCAGCTGATTTAGATTCTTCCGCTTTTGGATTTGGTTTTTCGGATTTAGAGGTTTTGACTCCCTTGACGGGTATCTCCTCTATATCCATAAAGTTAAGGCTGTCGATGTCCTTGACTTCTTCATCTATATATATGTTGTCAAATGAAGACAAAATATCCATAAAATCAGTCACGGGTATCGCCGTGCCCTCTTTTATCCTTGTGTTTGAGCCCTCATTTTGCGGACTGTTGTTGCCAAGCAAGGCAAACAACTCCTTGCCCATTTCAAGGGCGAGGTTGGCGGTAATAAGCGATCCGCTCTTACTGCCCGACTCAATGATCAAAACCCCGTCGGAGAGCGCCGCTATCAACCTGTTGCGCGCAGGAAACTGATAACCTATCGGCGGAGTATCGGGCGGGTACTCCGAGATAACAGCGCCGTCCTTTGTAATTGCGTCGCGCATACCTTTATTATCGGCGAGATAATTATAATTGATACCGCAGCCCAAAACGCATACGGTCCTGCCCTTTGCCGCGAGAGAACCACGGTGAGAAGCGCAATCAACACCGAGCGCGCCTCCGCTTACAATGATAACTCCGCATTTTGAAAGCGCGTAGCCGAACTTATAGGCGTTATTTGTGCCGTAAGACGACGCTCTGCGCGTTCCGACAATACCGATAGAAAGAATATTGTCGATATCCGGCAGTGTTCCTTCAACATACAGCACGGCAGGCGATGCATAGATATTGCGCAGACATTCGGGATAAGCCTTGTCATCAATACAAACTATCGAATACCCAAGCTCCTCGCAACGGCTGATGATCTTATCTGCCTCGTGGATCTTGACAGTCCTCAGCTTTTTAAGCTCCGCAGAAGTAAAAATGCCGCAAAAGCGCCACTCCTCCTCACCGCCTTGACAAAACTCGGCGATGTCATCGTAGAGCTCATAAAGTCTGTTTATTTTATTTGTATTATATCCGAGGACTATTGTGAGCCAGATCCAGTAACGGGCGTTTGAAGAAATCATTTTATCATTTCCCAAATAATAATCGACGCAGCGGTTGAAGCGTTTAGCGATTCCGCTTTTCCGCGCATAGGAATGGTTATTTTATGATCGCACGCGCTGACGGTCTCCATTTTAAGTCCGCTACCCTCGTTGCCGATAACCGTGACCGAATTCTCATCAAAAGAAATCTCGGTGATTTTCTCGGCGTCGCTGTCAACAACAGCGGCATAGGAAGTCAGCTGAGAGTTATCCGACAAAAAGCCCGGGATACTCTCTGCAATTATAAAAGGAAGCCTGAACACCGCGCCCATACTGCCGCGAACGACCTTTGGATTATAGATGTCACAGCAGTCGGCGGACATTATAACGCCCGAAACGCCAAACGCCTCAGCGCTCCTCAAAACAGTGCCGAGATTGTTTGGATCCTGTATATTTTCAAGCGCAAGGAATTTTCCGCCATTCTTTATTGTATCAAACTCAGTGACTTTGTCAAGTGTTTTTATTACGCAAAGCACCCCTTGAGGGCTCTGAGTGTCGCTTATATGGCTGAAAATCTCATCTGTAACAATAAACGATTTTTTTGATTTTCCGCATAACTGCGCTGTTTTTTCGGGATACTTGGCAAGCGCGTCCTCTGTTACAAAAACAGTATCTATCTGAGCGCCGCTTAAAAGCGCGTCATAGCACACGCGCACTCCCTCGGCAATAAAAAGCCCTGTTTTGCGCCTGAATTTTGAACTGTTCTTTAGTTTTACGGTGTTTTTTATATTTGTGTTATCTCTGCTTGTCAGATTTTGCATAACAAATCTCCGAATATAAGTAAAAGCGTTTGGAATCCCAAACGCTGATACAGTTAATTATGCATTTTTTGCCTGTTCAACAAGTGCTGTAAAAGCAGCGGGATCTGAAATAGCGATTTCAGAAAGCATCTTACGGTTAAGAGTGATGTCAGCCTTCTTAAGACCGTTCATAAATGTTGAATAGTTTGTGCCGTTAGCCTTGCAGGCAGCGGAAATACGAGTGATCCAAAGACGACGGAAATCTCTCTTTCTCTGCTTACGGCCGATATATGCGTAGTTGCCGGATTTCATTACGGCCTGTTTAGCCATCTTAAAGTGCTTGGATTTCGCACCCCAGTAACCCTTGGCAAGCTTTAAAACTTTCTTTCTTCTCTTGCGAGTCATCATCGCACCTTTTACTCGTGCCATTTTATATTACCTCCGATATTTTGAAATAAGTGTTAAGCGTTCGATTATTTGTAAGGAATAAGACGCTTGATCTGCGGTGTGTTTGTCTTGTCAGTAACTGTTGTCTGGCGCAGACCTCTTTTACGCTTTGTTGTCTTTTTGTTCAAGATATGGCTTTTGTTAGCGTGAGCACGAATAACCTTTCCGTTCTTGGAAAGTTTAAAGCGCTTTTTTGCACCGCTGTGTGTTTTGATTTTAGGCATTTTTATATCCTCCCTTGTAATGATTACTTATTAGGCTTTGGCGCAAGAAACATAAGCATTTGGCGGCCTTCAAGCTTAGCGGGTTTTTCCACTATGGCAACTTCCTCGCACGCGTCGGCAAAACGTTTCATCGTCTCTAAGCCGATCTCGGGGTGTCCCATCTCTCTTCCTCTAAAGCGGATGGAAACCTTTACCTTATCGCCGTGTTTAATGAACTTAAGGGCATTGTTGAGCTTTGTGTTAAAATCGTGAGTGTCGATATTGAGCGAAAGACGCACTTCCTTTATATCAACAACATGCTGATTTTTTCTGGCTTCTTTTTCCCTTTTTGACTGTTCAAAACGATATTTGCCGTAGTCCATTATTTTGCAAACGGGCGGCTTGCTCTGCGGAGCGATCTTGACCAAGTCAAGATTTTTTTGCTCTGCGATATCAAGAGCCTCTTTTGCGGACATAATACCAAGCTGCTGGCCGTCGGAACTGATTACTCTCAGCTCCGCGTCACGGATTTCTTCGTTGATCTGAATGTTGTTATCTCTCTTGCCGATTGTTAAGCACCTCCAAAGCACTGATAGAAAAATAATAATGCGGACAGAAATACTCCGTCCGCATAACAATACACTAAAACAATATTAGTTCGTATTGACCCGTGCAGACGGTACCCCACAGGTGAAAGCATTTCTGCTTTGCTTTATTTTACCGATTAATTATATAACAGAAATAATAATATGTCAAGTATAAATCAAATTTTTTCTTGATTTGAATATCCGTTATGATTCTGAAGACTGTCATAGATAAGGTTTACTACCCTCTCGGTCGACTTGCCGTCGCGGTAATCAAAGAACATATCGGCAAACGGCTGTATCCTCTCTGTGCAGTAGTCTTCCTTGTTTATTGCATCGATCAGCTGCTCTGTCGAGTAAACTATCTTACCCGGAGCATAAAGCTTGAAGTCAAAGTAGAAGTCACGCTCATTGATATATTTTTCAAGGTCGAATACATAGAAAATCATCGGGATATCAATAAGCGAAGCCTCAAATACAAGCGAAGAGTAGTCTGTGATAATAACATCCGTTACAAAGAGCAGGTCGTTAAGCTCGTTATCCTCCGATAGGTCGATAACTCTGTCGGCGTACTCCTCGGGGATAGGTTGAACATCCTCAACAAACGGGTGATGTTTTATGATTATTGCATAATCCTCGGGGATCTTTGCACAAACCTCTTTCAAATCGAACATCTCTGTGGGATAAAAAGCAGTCTCCTTTACCATACCTCTGAAGGTCGGCGCAAATAGGATGATCTTTTTGCCAAAGAATTCCGGATGCTCCTCATAGAACTTGTCGCGTGCCTTTTGCTTGTAATCCTCGTCAAAGAACACATCTGTTCTCGGGATACCTGTAGCCACTACCCTGTCGGTCGCGATACCAAAGCCCTCGGAATGGCACTTTTTACAATATGTCGAGCTGACTGTAACATAGTCGTAGCTGCGGTGGTTTCGTGTAGGCTGCGGCGAACCCTTCGGCTTTGAAAGACGTGTAAATCCAAAGGTCTTGAACGCGCCGCAGGCGTGCCAAAGCTGGATAAGAGTAGTTTGTCTGCGTAAATTGATGTAATGTATCTGAGGGGTGAATTCATCAAGGATAACGACCTTACTGGTAGCGCATGCCTTGGTGAACTTTAAAATCTCCCTGAATGTCATATCTACAATCGTATGATCGTTAAGAATAAAGTTTATATCAAGGTTTTCATCGTCTTTTAGTTTATCATAAACAAAGGCAAAGTTACCGGAAAGATCATCACGACGAAGTGATATAAAGGTAATTCTGTTGTCCTTGATCCTTCTGGCGCAGTAAAAGTCATAACAGCGACAGAAAATATATCTTTTGACCTTCCACAAAGACAAATCGGTCGTAGAAACTCTTGAAAACCGCCAGAAAACATATGCGAAAAACCGTCTTACGGCGCTTTCATCATTAAATCGTCTTGGCAAAATAAGTACGCCTGTGAAACGAAGCGTTGCTTCAATAATAAACAAAGGAAACATCGCGATTGCAAAGCAAAATTCAATAATCTTCACAATGGTATTGACCAAACCGACAGTGAATCTTGCCATAGGCGCGTGCAAAATTCTACGTCTGTTCGGGAAAAAAATGTAATGGTTTCCCTTTATTTTCATCCTGAAGTTTTTATCATCCGTTTCAAAAAGCTCAGGAGTCAGGTCAACTTTGATCTTTTCCTCGTAAAAATCAGCAAAACCGAGATTAAAATACATATTAAACGGTTTATAGCTGTTACGGGTCTTCCAAAACAAATAGTTAAGCGCGTATTTGTATTTACCCGAGAAAAAGACCTTACCGTCAATATGAGTAACATTGGTCAGTACAAACGGGATACGCCTGTCCTCTTTACCGTTGTTAAAATGCATAACAAGCTTAGGGTTCGACAGAAAGTGCGAGTTAATACTCGGGTCGGAAATCGAGCCCATTACGGTCATAGTCATTCTGTTTTTTTCAATTATCAGTTCTTTTACCTGAATTTGGTATTCCACAAAAACACCTCAATAATCAACTGAGTAAAACTATATCACTCAACAAGCTTATTCATTCTTTCAACGCTCTCCTCGAGCTTTAACCCCTTTTGATACAGAGAAGAAGAACCTGCTACAAACATATCCGCACCGCATTCGCGCATTTGCTTGCAGAGATCCCAGCTTACATGACCGTCGACCTCAAGCAGCAAACCCGGCGCGTTCTCGTCGATCAGTTTGCGAACTGCAGCAAGCTTTTCCATACTTCCCTCAACGATAGGACGCCCAGCAAATCCGGGATAAACCGTCATAACAAGCACGCCGTCGATAATATCAAGAAAGTCGAACAAAACCTCGGGCTTGGTGTCGGGGCTTATCGCGATAAACGGAGAAGCGTTTCTGCATCTTATCTCCCCTATAACATCTTTTAAATCGGGGCACGCCTCATAATGGACCGCGACAATATCTCCCTCGCCGATATCCATACGATCAAAGTATTGGACCGGCTCGTAAGCCATAATGTGGATATCGCGTCTCATATTTTTGAGCACACCCTTGACCTGTTTTATCAGGTTAGTATCAAGAGTGATGTTCGGAACAAACTTGTTGTCCATAAAATCAAGGTGAATAAAATCTACGCCTAAATTGTCCAAAGCCTCAAGCTCTGATTGAAGATTCAGTACATCAGCGCACATTAAAGACGGAGATAGCTTTCCTCTCATAGTCTGCTCCTTAGTCATTAACTACCATAATTTTAGCAAAGAACTCTGTATTGTCTCTCATTATTTTGAGACCCTCGTCCATATTTTCAAGATTATACTTATGAGTAATAAGTTTTTTAGCATCGATTTTACCGCTTGCCATCGCGTTAACGACCATATTCCAGTCGCTCTTGTGGGTGTCGCTGTAGCTTGAATTCCATGTTCCGTAAATGCGGAGCTGTTTTCTTAATATCTGCCAGTAAGTGTTCTGAGGGAAAGTGAAGTCTCCGTGGGGATTACCTACAAAGATTACCTTTCCGCCGCTTGCGGCAGCTTCAAGACAGTTGCAGGCTGTAAGGGCAATACCTACCGCTTCGATCGCGATATCAGCACCTACTCCGCCTGTCATCTTCTTTACCCACTCAATAGCGTCCTCGTGCGAGGAGTTGCAATACTCGGTAAAGCCGAGGCTTTCAACAAAATCCCAGTTATTGGCGTCTGTACCGACGAGCAGCACTCTTGCGCCCCACGCTCTCGCCCACTGAGCAAGAAGCATACCGATAGTACCGGGTCCGAAGATAACAACGTTATCACCGACCTCGATCTGAGCGCGCCTTAACGCGTGCAAAGCAACAGCTGCAGGCTCTGTCATAGCTGCTTCTTCAAAGCTGAGACTGTCGGGGATCGGCACAAGGTTCCATACGGGAACTCTTACATACTCTGCATACGCACCGTCACTGCGCGAACCGAGGTAATCATAAGATTTGCACATCTCATAGTCGCCGTTGTTGCAGTTTTCGCACTTTTTACAGGGAATAAGCGGAAAAACAGCAGCTCTTGTGCCAATGAGGTCTTTGTTTTTATCAGCGCCTACTCCAACGACCTCGCCCGAAAACTCGTGACCGGGGATCGTCGGGAAGTGATAAGTTCCGTTTACGAATATTCTCGGTATATCCGAACCGCAGATACCGCACGCCTTTACCTTGAAAAGCACCTCGTCGGGCTTGATTTCGGGCATGGGGTAATCGCAGTATTCAAGATTTCCGACTTCTCTTAAAACTCTCGCCTTCATAGTGTCCATATCATACATCACCTTTCAAGATAGTTTCAAAGGTCTCTAAATCCTCAATGGTAGTGATCTTCAGGTTGCGCTCGCTTCCTTTTACCATACGGATCTCCATTCCGTGGCGGTAAGCGATCTCGGAGCTTCCGGCGGTAGCGCCTATCTCCTCATCCGTGACCTGATTATGTATATCAAAGTATTTTCTGAATTTAAAGCTCTCGGGAGCCTGACCCGCGAAAAGCTCGCTTCTTTTGAGCAGGCATCCGATCTCCTCGCCGTCCTTGCTCTGATAAACGGTGTCCTTTACAGAGATAACCGGCATCGCGCCGTCATAATCGGTAGCGCCCTTGATGCAGTCGGAGATTATCTGATCAGATACGAGCGGACGAGCCGCGTCATGAACGATAACGATATCGGTATCGGGAACATTTTTATCAATGCACTTCAAACCGTTGTAGATAGAGTGCTGGCGTGATTTGCCCGCGGGAGCGTAACCCTTTATTTTGGTAACGCCGTACTTTTGGGCGTATCCCTCAACAAAGTCCTGCCACTGCTCGCTTACTACTACAACGATGCTGTCGATCTCATTATGATTCTGAAAAATATCAAGGCAATAAGAGATGATCGGCTTATCCTGAACCATCAAAAACTGCTTAGGTCTGTCTACTCCCATTCGGCTGCCAACGCCGCCTGCGAGAATAATTGCTGTGTTCATAAAAATTCTCCTGTAATACGCCAAATTATACTTAATCGCATTTTAAATATTTTATCATATTTGCGTGTAAATTGTCAACCAAAACACAACATATTGTAGTTTTGGTGAAAAATATAACTTTTTTCCGATTTTCACTGTTAAAATAAACTAACTGTTCTGTTCTTCAAGCACCGCAACAGCCCTTTTTATGCCCTCTTTAAGGTCAACTTTAGGTATCCAGCCGAGCTTTTTGAGCCTTGTGCTGTCGAGTATCTCGGGCTCGGTAGAAAGCGGAGTTTTCAAAACCTCGGGCTCTTTCTCATCCTCGGGGTTTGCAAAGCTCAGGCTGATATTCCTCTCGGGGAAAACCTCACAGGCAGTTTTCGCAAAGCCTCTGATCGTAGTATTTGATTTTTCATAAGCTATATTGTACGGAAAACCGTTTTCGCCGTTCAAAAGCACGCACAAAATCGCCGACGCGGTGTCGGTCACATAGCAGAACGAGCGGTTAGCAGCGCCATTTGATTTGAGCAGGATATTCTCTTTTTTTACTACATTAGCTATAAACTGAGCCCAAACTCTGTCGTCTTCAAGGGAACTCGCCCCATAGATATATGCAGGACGGCAGAGCTTAACATCAAGCCCGTATTCCTTTATATAGCTTGCAGCCAAGGTCTCGGAAGCGCGCTTGCCCATAGCATAACAGTTTTTGTATGAGGTGAAATCAAGATAACCCTCATCTTCCTCAACAAGATACCCCTTTCTGCCGTATACCTCGCCGTATACTTTAAGGCTCGAAATAATAATAGTAGACTTCGCTTTTGATTTAACCGAAAAATCGAGCACTCTTGAAGTTCCCGTGAGATTTGCGCTTATCGTGCCCACGGGATCGGTTTCAAACTGGATATTGCTCGCCTGGCTCGCGGCGTGTATTATATAGTCTGCCCTGTCCGCTTCGATCGGATCTGAAACATCCTGCACACACAGCGTTAAATCGTCCCTTAAAAGCATGGATCCGAACTTTTTCTCGGCTTTATCTCTGTTTCTTACAAGAGCCGTTACATTAATATTATCGTTATATAGGTCGTTTCGCGTAAGCAAAGCGAGAACGAGGTGCGAGCTGATAAAACCGTTCGCGCCCGTAATAAAGACCGTGCTGTTTTTAAGTTTATCCCAATCAATAAACTCCGCCTCTGCTATCTCGCAAACATCGCGATATACCGAGCTCAGGATATTGCTTTTTACCTTATAATCCATACTTCAATTCTTCCTTGGCGAATTTCTTGTAGTTTTCATAGTAGAACTGCGAGCGCAGGGTGATAAGATCCTCGGGAGTAGTTACCTTGATATTAAACCTCTCCCCTTTAAAAATATGAACGCTTTCACCGAGCTCGATAAACAGCTCGCTTGATGATATCGGGTTGGTGATCCCGCGCTTTTCGGCTTCATTATGAGCCCAAAGGATCCGCTCCATTGTATAACCCTGCGGAGCCTGCGTTATATACATAGTATTCCTATCGTAGCTTTTGCGGCAGGTTTCGCCGTCTGTGCTGTACAAAAGCGAGTCAATGCTCGGCGTTACGGGAACAGCGGTCTTATGTTTTTTTGTCTCCTCAATGCAATCGGTGATCAGCTTTTCGGAGAGCATCGGTCGCACGCCGTCACAAATCAGAATTATATCCTCGGGATCAGTCGAAAAATTTGATGTTGCCACAACGCCGTTGTGGATAGATGCATAGCCCGTCTCTCCGCCGGGTACGATCGCCCTTACCTTTTTTATTCCGAATTCTTTTACAAGGTCGGTCAGATAATCAATCCAGTCCTCCTTGCAGGCAACAACGATCCCGTCAACCAAATAATGTCTTGAAAAATGTTCCATCGTATGGACGATTATCGGCTTTCCGCCAACCTCTAAGAACTGCTTTGGCAAATCCGATGACTGCATCCTCGCGCCGATACCACCGGCGAAAAGCATTGCGGTTATCATATAGTCAACCTCCCCGCGAATGAACATAATTATTCAATTTCACAATACCACCAAACGCGTGTTTTGTCAATTTACATTCTTGTAACGGTTAAGTAAAGATAATCTCTTGCAAAACAGTTTTTATTATGTTAAAATAATTTAAAAGATGATATATTTATTGGATGTGATATATATGTATTATAATATGCCTCCTCAGACTCCCTACAATCCATATTACGGAAACAGTTTTTATATGGATCCGCAAGAGTACATTAAACAAAACGAGCGCAAAAAGCTCAGGAAGACATCAAACGGCATTGGCTTTTATATTATGGCGTACTTCCTAACCATGCAAACCGTCGCCATCGTTATAGCTCTTGTGTTTTCTTCATTGAATCTCGACACATCAAACCCTACAGCGGAATATCTTCTTGACATTTTTTTGAGCGTTGTCGCTTCGTTTATACCGGGTCTTATTTATCTCGGCGCTTCTAAATTTAAAATGAGTGAAGCGTTCAAAAAGACATATGTTCCTATTGGTCTGTTATTATCGCTTGTATTCATCGGTATGGCGTTAGCGATGGTTTCAAACGTTGCGGCGCAGATGCTTGATGATAACCTATCGATCTTCGGACTTGAAAACTCCGCTTCTATGTCGAACGATCAGGCACTTAATCCGCTCCAGACATTCCTGTATATCTTTGCGGTATCTGCTGTTCCAGCGTTTGCCGAGGAATTCGCGTTTCGCGGGATAGTTATGGGAAGACTGAGAAAATACGGCAATTGCTTTGCTATAGTAACATCAGCGGTAATGTTCGGCGCGATGCACGGCAACACAACTCAAATCGTATTCGCATTCATATTAGGTCTTGTATTCGGATTTGTTGACTGCGTTGCGGATTCGATCATCCCGTCGATAATCATTCACTTCTTGAACAACTTCTATGCCGTAACCTTTGATGTTCTTAAAACCAACACGAACATCGATGAAAAAACTTACTACATAATCAATCTTTCGGTAGTTGTTTTGTTCTGTGTTGCCGGCTTGATATCCTTCTTGTATCTCACCGGCAGAAACAAAAATATTTTTAAGCTCAGCTCAAAGGATAAATCCGAAAACGAATACTCTGATTTGATGACATATAAAGAAAAGTTCAAAGCGTTCTTCTTAACTCCCGGAGTTATAATTTCGCTTGTTCTGTTCCTAATAACTACGATCTCATTCTTGATTCCGGGGCTAAATCTCTGATGGATAATCGCTATATGATCGAAGCCTTAACAATGGCAAAAGAAGCGTTTGACGACGGCGAAGTTCCTGTAGGCGCGGTCATTGTTAAGGACGGAAAAATAATCGCCAAGGGCAGAAACCGGCGTGAAAAATCAAAAAACGCTCTGCTTCACGCGGAAATCGACGCTATCAACAACGCCTGCAAAGCTCTCGGAGGCTGGAGGCTGTGGAATTGTGAGATTTATGTTACGCTTGAGCCCTGCCCTATGTGTGCGGGAGCAATAATAAACGCGCACATTCCAAAGGTGTATTTCGGAGCGTATGATTTCAAGAACGGTTCCTGCGGAACTATAACGAATCTATTTGAAATGCCGTTCAACTTCAAACCCGAGTACTACGGCGGGATAATGGAAGAAAAATGCGCATCACTATTAAAAGATTTTTTTAAGAACCTAAGATAAAGCAAAAACCGACTCTTTGTAAACTACATGAGTCGGTTTATTTTATTTGTTTGTTTTTCGTCTGCGGTGCATTTTTTCTCCCTTTGGAATACACTTAACCTTGAATAATATAAGATAGCCCGCGATCAGCGCGAGAAATGTCGTCTGAGTATAAAAAAATATGCCCTGTTCCGGAGTCATATCATATGAATGATTCTTTAAAGTACTGTCGGGTGCAGTTGTGTACAGCGGTACATAATCCTCGTTTTGGGATATCACAGCATCGGAATCGGGCGCTTCCTCCGCCCCCGCAGACGGTATGAAGCACAAAAGTATCACTGCCGAAAACAGTGCTGCAATCAGCTTTTTCATCATAATTCCACCCTACTCTCCGACAAGCTTAACAACTGACATCGTATGCTTTGTAAACGGAAGAAACACATTAATAAGATCATCGGTTTTGATCTTCAGGCTCGATGTATTTACACACGGGTGACAACCTATATACTCGTCTTTAAGCAAATCCTCGTCCACTATAAAGCTGACATCATTATCGGTATCGTTTTTAAGACCCATAACGCTCACCGCGCCGGGATTGATATCAAGGTACTCGAGCATTTTGTCGGCTGATGCGAACGACAGCCTTGCCGAACCGATCTGAGAAGACAGCTCCTTAGTCTTGAACGGCTTGTCGGCAGGCATTATCAAAAGATAAAACTTGGTCTTTTGACGGTTGCAAAGGAAAAGGTTCTTGCACATAACCGCGCCCAAAACCTCGTCTATCGCCTTGCAGTCCTCCATAGTCATAGCGACCTCATGGTCAACTCTGTAGTATTCGATATTAAGCGAATCAAGGCAGTCATAAACCTTGATCTCTCTATCTTCTCTGCCTGCTGTATCGGCAGGACGTCCTTTAAATAATTCCATAAATACCTCAACTTTTTTGTTTTATTTTTTTCATTATAATATAAAACAAAAAAATTATCAATACCGCTTTAGTCTTCTTTTTTCAGCTTTTTTACCTTTCTGTATTCTCCAAAGATAGACTTTGGACGCATGATTAGTCCTTTTATCGGCCGGTAGACTACAAGCGCGGGATACAACACTCTATGTTTATTGACAAAGGGATAATTTTGTTTAAGCTTTTCTCCCGATATAAAAACACGGCTGCGAAAATATTTCTTTTTTGACTTATCGCTGACATCGTGATTCATCGCCCTTAAATACTTATTAGTCTCGGCGGTTTCGGGATCTCCGTATACAGAAGAAAAAATGAAGTGATCAAGAGTTTTTTCTTCTTTTTCCGTCAGAGGAGTGTTTGTAAATACTTTTCTTGAAAGGGAGCTGACCTTACGCTCAAAATCCGAAAGCTCTAATTTTTCAAGCTCCGCGTCAACATATTCCCTATCAAGCGCATCTGCGAATTTATTAAGAAAAACAAAAGTATCAGCGAGGCTTCTTAATCCCGTTCCTCTGTTGCTGTAGTGCTTGTACATATGAGCGATAAGATAAATATAAAAATCCTCATCGGTCAGCTTCCGACCGAACTCAGACTCCCGAACGAGCCTATCCTCTATATCCTTGTAATACTCATATAACAGCACGGTCTTTTTTTCATTAAAAAGAGTGCGATGAATCTCAAAAACCATAGTCGGCGGTTTTTCATAAACATCCTCATATGAATCATAAAGGCGCTCAAAGCTGTAACCGCGGCGCTTCATTATAGGAATGACGTCATCGATCCTTTCGGGATCACAAAATATATCGTTGTCTGACATCTCGCGCATAGCGGTTTTGGGGTAGTATTTACCGAGCACAATCCCCTTAAGCGGAAGATACCAAATTCCTGCTTTTTCAAATTCACCCAATACTGCCGAGCGCTCTATCTCAAACAAAGACAGCTTGCGGATAGCCTTTTTCTTAGCCTGGTCAAACTCACGCGGGAGCTTCATAACCTGCTCCAACGCAAAAGCAGCAGCAGACGCAAGGAAGTGCATCGAAGCAATGTTATACACATCCGCAAGATTCATTTCTCTACATCTCTCAATACTCGGGATCCCCTCATTGAATGCACAGCTCAAAAGATAAATTAAATCATCAGCTGATTTCCTTATTCTGTTTTTATCTACATAAGAATTAGTTTTTTTCATATAAATAATACCATTATAATCATTAAAAAGTTAATCAACTAATTCAGTATATCATATGATAAAATTATATTCAACCGAAAAAAGTTTTAACTATCAATTTATTTAACGGTAAATCACATACTGTATTAATCTCACAGCCTC
>CACYQK010000022.1:0-23000 GCA_902776495.1 uncultured Ruminococcus sp.
GTCTTATCTCCGGAGCAGGTAGCTATGGCGATCGCCACAGACGATGTAAAGACTATCACGCGCGCACAGGGCGTTGGTAAAAAAATCGCCCAGCGCATCGTGCTTGAGCTAAAGGACAAGCTTGCAAAATCTCTTGCGACTGACGACGGAATGAGTCAGGTAACAGACGCCGCGGTCAACGCGTCTACAGGCAATATCCCGAAGGCTATCGAAGCCCTCGGAGTCCTCGGCTACGCTCCGTCGGATGTATCACCTATACTCGCGACTCTCGACAGCGCGCTGCCCGTTGAGCAGCTTATAGCGCAAACTCTCAGACAGATGGGAAGACAGTAATGAGCAACACGCATTTTTCAGACGATTTTGATTTTGAAAACAGAATAATGGACACCAACGAGATCCCCGAAGATACCGCTGACAGCGATAACCCTCTCCGCCCGAAAAACCTTGACGAGTATATCGGACAGGACAAGGCGAAGGACAATCTCAGGGTGTATATTGAGGCGGCTAAGATCCGCCACGAAACGCTCGACCACGTTTTGCTTTACGGCCCTCCGGGACTCGGTAAAACCACTCTCGCGGGTATCATCGCGAACGAGCTCGGCGTAAACATCCGCATAACCTCGGGTCCCGCGATAGAAAAGCCCGGCGATCTCGCGGCTTTGCTTACGAATCTCAACGAGGGCGACGTGCTCTTTATCGACGAGATACACCGCCTCAGCCGTTCGGTTGAGGAAGTCCTGTACCCATCAATGGAGGACTTCGCGATAGATATAATCACGGGCAAGGGACAAATGGCGGCGTCTTATCACCTGCCTCTGCCTCGGTTCACGCTCGTCGGCGCGACCACAAGGGCAGGCCAGCTTACAGCGCCCCTGCGCGACCGTTTCGGCGTGCTTTTAAGGCTTGAACTCTACACACCCGAGGAGCTTGCGCAGATCGTTACACGCAGCGCGAGTATCTTGGGTATCCAGATAGATTACGAGGGAGCGATCGAGGTCGCCTCGCGTTCGCGCGGAACACCCCGAATCGCCAACCGTATGCTAAAGCGTGTGCGCGACTTCGCGCAGGTGATGTCGGACGGAGTCATCACTCTCGACACCGCCCGGACCGCGCTTGACCGCCTTGAGATTGACGAGCTCGGTCTCGACCAAAACGACAGGCGTATGCTCGAAGCAATCATTCGCTTCTACAACGGCGGCCCCGTCGGACTCGAGACCTTGGCTGCCGCCATCGGCGAGGAAGCGGTCACTATCGAGGACGTTTACGAGCCGTATCTTATGCAGATCGGCTTTTTGAGCCGCACGCCGCGCGGCAGATGCGTGACCGCCGAGGCGTGCAGACATCTCGGCTACGACTTCCCGAAGGGAGCCGTTCAGGGCTCCGCGACTCAGCCGAATTTATTTGACAATTAATTATGTAGGGGCGAGCAGTGCTCGCCCGCGGGCGGTCAATGACCGCCCCTACAATAAGATTTAAATTTAGGAAGATGACATAATGAGGTTATCCGAAAACTGGAAGGATTATGAGCTTATCGACACCTCGGACGGCGAACGCCTCGAGCGCTGGGGAGACATAATCCTGATACGTCCCGACCCGCAGATCATCTGGTCGTCGGGCAAAAAGAATCCGCTATGGAAAAACGCCCACGCGCGTTATCACCGCTCAAACAAGGGCGGCGGTCACTGGGAGCAATACAAAAAAGTTCCCGAGCGCTGGACAATAAACTACGGAGAGCTTATATTCAACATAAAACCCATGGGCTTCAAGCACACCGGAGTTTTCCCCGAGCAGGCGGTGAACTGGGATTTCGCCGCAAAGAAGATCAGGGAACAAAACCGTCCCCTAAAGGTGCTCAATCTGTTTGGTTACACCGGCTGCGCGACCCTTTCCTGTATGAAAGCAGGCGCTTTTGTTTGCCACGTCGACGCCTCAAAGGGTATGGTGAACTGGGCAAAAGAAAACGCTCAGTCAAGCAAAATTGCCGACAAGCCCGTCCGCTGGCTGGTTGACGACTGCGTAAAATTCGTGCAGCGTGAAATCCGCCGCGGCAATCACTACGACGGCATCATTATGGATCCCCCGTCCTACGGCAGGGGCCCGGGCGGCGAGGTCTGGAAGCTCGAAGAACAGCTCTATTCGCTCGTTTCACTGTGTATGCAGGTTTTAAGCGACGAGCCCGTATTTTTTATTCTTAACTCCTACACAACGGGCTTGAGCCCCGCTGTGATGCAATACCTGCTCGGAGTGCTGCTGCAAAACAAATTCGGCGGCAAAGTTTCGAGCGACGAAATCGGACTAAAGGTGACCGACACGGGTCTTGTTTTGCCGTGCGGCTCAACCGCGATCTGGGAGAATTAAAATGAATTTTATCTCGATACAGGATGTGTATTTTTCCTATGATGATCCGAACGAGAACCCTTCCGCGCCCAACGCGGTAGACGGCGTTTCGCTCGAGATCAAAAGAGGCGAGTTTGTGGCGGTTATCGGTCATAACGGCTGCGGAAAATCCACACTTGCCAAGCATCTTAACGCAATGCTATTGCCCGACAGGGGCAAGGTGTATGTGGACAACGATGACACCGGCGACGAAGAAAAAACTTATGATATAAGAGAAAAGGTAGGTCTTGTCCTGCAAAATCCCGACAACCAGCTTGTAGCCTCGATAGTGGAGGAGGACGTGGCTTTCGGCCCTGAAAACCTCGGAGTCGAGCCCGCCGAGATCCGCAAAAGGGTAGACGAAGCGCTCAAGGCGGTCGATATGTACGAGTACCGCCTGCACGCTCCGTACAAGCTCTCCGGCGGACAAAAGCAGAGGATAGCTATTGCCGGAGTTTTAGCGATACAGCCTCAGTGCATCGTGCTTGACGAGCCCACCGCTATGCTCGACCCGAGCGGCAGGTCAGAGGTAATGGATACCCTCTTCAAGCTCAACCGCGAAATGGGTATCACTGTGGTTCTGATCACCCATTATATGGAGGAGGCTGTTCAGGCCGACCGCGTAGTGGTGATGGACAGCGGCAAGATACTGACTCAGGGCACGCCTGATAAAGTGTTCTCTCAGGTCGAGCTGCTGAAAAAGCACAGACTTGACGTACCGCAGGCTTCCGAGCTTGCTTTCAGGCTAAAGGGCTGCGGTGTTGAGATAGAGCAGATACCGCTTACCGCGGAGGACTGCGTAAAAATACTCGGGGAGGTGCTTGGATGAGCAATATCCTCGAACTTAAAAACCTCGGTTTTGTCTACGGACAGGGTACGCCGTTTGAAAAACGCGCCGTAAACAACGTAAGCCTCAATATCAACAAAGGCGAGTTTATCGGCATTATCGGCCACACCGGTTCGGGCAAATCCACCCTTGTGCAAATGCTCAACGGGCTGATAAAGCCCACTGAGGGCGAAGTCATACTCGACGGCAAAAACATCTGGGACGAGCCTAAAAAGATCCGCTCCGTCCGCTTTAAGGTCGGTATGGTGTTTCAGTACCCCGAGTACCAGTTGTTTGAAGAAACCGTATACAAGGATATTTCCTTCGGTCCGATCAACAAGGGACTGAGCGGCGACGAGCTCGACAGGGCGGTGAGAAGCGCCGCCGAGTTTACGGGCTTAAAGCCCGAACTGCTCGACAAATCCCCGTTTGACCTCTCCGGCGGAGAAAAACGCCGCGCGGCGATCGCGGGAGTCATCGCGATGGATCCCGATGTGCTTATCCTCGATGAACCCACCGCGGGTCTTGACCCTATGGGTCGCGAGATTCTCCTAAGCCAGATCACGCGCTACCACAAGGAAAAGGGCAACACCGTCTTGCTTGTATCCCACAGTATGGAGGATATCGCAAGGGTCGCCGACAGGGTTATGGTGATGAACAGCTCAGAGCTTGTTATGTTCAACAAGACAAAAGAGGTGTTCTCCCACGGCGACGAGCTCGAAAAAATCGGGCTCAGGATCCCGCAGATCACCAGAATAATGCAGAGCTTAAAGGAACGCGGATACGATATTCCCGACGGGATACTGGGAGTTGACGAAGCGTTGTCCGTTCTTACGGCTCTCCTGAAAAAGGAGGGCAAAATATGGTAAGAGACGTAGCCTTCGGCCAGTATTTCCCCGGCAACAGTATTATCCACAAGCTCGACCCTCGGGGTAAGCTGATAGTATTTATCGCGTTTGTCGTGGTGATTTTCTGCACCTTCAACTATTATTCGCTCGCGATCACAGTCGCCTTTACCGCGCTGTTTTTGATCCTGAGCAAGATACCCGCCAAATTCTACTTCAAAAGCCTAAAGGTGATAATCTTCATTGTCATCATCACTTCGGTTTTCAACCTGTTTTACGGCTCCGGAGATCCGATTTGGCAATGGTGGATAATAAAAGTAACGTGGAACGGAATCCACAGGGCTGTTTTTGTAACGGTTCGCATAATCTGCCTGATTTTGGCAAGCTCGTGCCTGACCTTTACGACCTCGCCCACGGAGCTGACCGACGCGATAGAACGGCTTATGAAGCCGCTTAACGTCATCCGTTTTCCGGTTCACGAGATCTCAATGATGATGTCGCTCGCGCTTCGCTTTGTGCCGACCCTGCTTGAAGAGACAGACAAGCTAATGCAGGCTCAAAAGGCAAGGGGCGCGGATATGGAATCGGGTAATCTGTTCAAGCGCGTAAAGGCGCTTATACCTATCCTTGTACCGTTGTTTGTCTCGGCGTTCAGGCGCGCCTATGATATAGCCACGGCTATGGAGTGCCGCTGTTACCGCGGAGGCTCGGGAAGAACAAGGATGAAGATACTCAGACTTTCCGCCTGCGACATAGTCTCGTTTGCCATAACGGCAATCGTAATTACGGGAGTAATCCTATGCAACATATTTATGACGAGCATGATCTGAGGAACCTGCTTATCACAATTTCATACGACGGAAAGTGCTTTCACGGCTGGCAGATCCAGCAGAACGCATTCACCGTCCAGGAGGCCTTTCAAAACGCGCTCGCAAAGATAATCGGCGACGATTTTGACCTAAAGGGCTGCAGCCGCACAGACAGCGGAGTTCACGCCAATATGTACTGCCTGAGCGTAAAAACCGCGCACCCGATTCCTCCGCAAAGGCTAAAGGCTGCGCTTAACCGCTGGCTTCCGCTCTCGATAGCAGTCAACGACTGCGCAGAGGTCGACAGCGACTTCCACGCGCGTTACAGCTGCAAAAGCAAGGAGTATATTTATAAGATCTGGAACAGTGAAGTCCGCAACCCGTTTTTGGACGGCTACGCGCTCCACTACCGTTACAAGCTTGACGAAGAGCTTTTGGATTCAGCGGCGCAAAGCTATGTGGGCACACACGATTTTACATCGTTTTGCACGCTCGACAGCCGCGAGCCCGGGGATATGACCCGAACGGTAAAGAGCTTTTCGGTAACTCGCGACGGTGATATGGTTACTATGCGCGTTGAGGCGGACGGCTTCCTCTACAATATGGTGCGCATAATGGTAGGCACGCTTTTGCGTGTTCAGCAGGGGAAGATAAAACCCGGACAGATTCCGGAGATAATCAATAAAAAAGACAGGAGCTTCGCCGGCCCCACGGCTCAGGCGTGCGGACTGTATCTTAATAAAGTAAACTATAAATAATTGATTGTATGTTTTTTGATTGGAGTTCAAAATGTTCAAAAGAAAAAAGGGACGCTACTCTGAAAAAAAGGTAAATAAAGAGCGCAAGGTAATAAGCTACGAGGATGTGCCGCTCGACGATTACGAGCAGGAAAAAACCGACATATCCCCGTCCGCGGTAAAAAAGATAATTATCGGCGTGGTTATCGCGCTTGTCGCGGGGCTCATCGTGTTTGCCTTTGTAAACCGTGACAAGCTCACGCCCGAAAACATTGCCGTTTGGTGGAACTACGACGTGCTCGGAAACGGGGGCAAGGGTTACCCCGTCAATATCGTAGGAACCGAGGTAAAGGCGGGCAATTTTACCGAGAATCAAAACCGTATCGCCTACGCTTCCGATACCTCTTTTGTCACCCTCAATTCATCGGGCAGCGAGATAGCTAACGTTCAGCTCAGGCACTCAAAGCCGGTAATGAAAACAGACGAGAACCGGTTTTTGATTTACGGACTCGGCGAAAAGGAATACCAGATCCTAAGCTTTGACAAGCAACTGTATTCCGGTGAAGCACAAAACATAATATATACCGGCGATATCACCTCAAACGGAACATATTGCATCGTGACCGAGGGCGACGGCTTTTTATCAGAGCTTTTCGTTTATAACAAGGATAATAATCGCATATTTAAATATTCTTTTTCAGAATATTACGTTAATTCGGTCGCTCTGAACAACGACGGATCGGGCTGTGTTGCCTGCGGGATCTCAAGCGACGGCGGCGCCATTAAAACAGGCGTTTACGTGCTCGATTTCGGCAAGGAAGAGCCCGTAAATAAATATGAGATCGCCGACGATGCGATCATAGACAGCAAGTATATCAGCGGCAAACGCGCTGTTGTAGTGGGCGAGAACGCATCCTACGTCATAAAAATCGGCGCCGAAGAGTACACCACCGTAAGCTACGAGGACAAGCCTATGGTCAACTACTGCTTCAGCCCCAAAACCAACTCGTTCGCACTCGCGCTTTCAAAGAGCGGCGACGGCAAAAACTGTCTGCTTGTCAATTATAACGACAACGGCGACAAAAACTACGAGGTCGAAAACGAATACGGAGCCGAATCACTTTCTGTTTTTAACGGAACAATAGCGGTACTTGACGGAAATATGATTTACGCATATAATAAGTCGGGAGATTTGAAGTTTTCCTGCGATGCGGGAACAGGCTCGCAGGCGCTGATACTCAACTCCGACAAAACCGCGTATGTTCTCAGCATTAACCAAATCAGGTATATCGACCTCAGCAAGCCCGCTTCTGAGGATTCGGCGCGATAGAGGTGAATAAATGATATATTATCAAATCGGCGCGGTGGTTATCGTGCTCCTGTTCATCCTTATCGGAGCATTCAGGGGCATCATCCGCACGCTGTTAAATCTGTTAGGTTTGGCGCTCAATGCGTTTTTGTCATACTGGATCGCAAGACCGCTTGCCCAGGGCTTATACGACGCCTTCTTTAAGCAGGCGCTGATCGAAAAGATCCAAACGGCGATCGCGCAGCACGGCGTAAATTATGCAGTCGACAGCGCGTATAGCGCTATGCCCGACTGGCTTGCCAACGCGGTCGGCCTTTCCGAAAAGCTGTCGGGGCAGAACTTTGAGCAGATAGCAAAGGGCTACGAGCTCAGCAACGACCAAACCTTGTCAATGGCTCAGGCGGTAGAAAAGGTTCTCGGTCCCGTAGCTATTGCGGTAATAACGATCATTGCGGTATTTATACTGTTTATGATACTGATGATAATAATAAAAATCCTTATCAGGTTTATAATAAAAGCTATAGACGGGCCGGGGCTCAGAACAATAGACAGAGTTTTGGGCGCTGTCTTAGGCGGCGTTGAGGGAGTTGTGCTGGTATTGTTCATCTGCATAGTACTCAACATTAATCTATTTGCGTAGTTTTTATGCGCATACTTTAGGTGGTATATAATGGAAATCGAAAAGTGGAGTTTCAAGCCTTCGGACTTGTTCACCATCCCAAATATTTTATCTTATATCAGGCTGCTGCTTGTAGTGCCGTTCGTGTATTTCTTTGTTCAGGCAACATTTGTCGATCCGGCTTACTACATCGCTGCTGCCGTGTGTATCGGAATATCGGGACTTACCGACTGCTTTGACGGAATGCTCGCGCGCAAGCTCGATCAGGTCACATCGCTGGGCAAGATACTCGACCCCATGGCGGACAAGTTTACGCTTATAGCCGTAGCGGTGTGTATGGTCATCTATATTCCCGCGCTTCTTCCGCTTATGCTGGTCCTTATGGTAAAGGATCTTACGATGATGATATGCGGACTTGTACTTTTATCAAAAAAAATCCCGCTGCCCGCTTCGCGCTGGTACGGCAAAATGGCGACAGTGGTGTTCTATATTTCAGTTTGTATCATAATATTCTTAAAGGCGGTATGTGGTTATGAAAACCCTGTGCTTATATGGGTTCTGTTCTGTGTAACGACCGTGTTTATGATATTCGCACTGTTAAATTATTCAAAGATGTTTTTGGATTTGCTCAAGCAAAACAAAGAATCAACACAACAATAACGTAATCAAACTACAGTAATCAAGTAATACAGGGAGGTAAACTATGCTTTGCAGCAGATGTAAAAAGCGACAGGCAGTCGTTTTTGTTACCAACAATCAATCAAAGGACGCTCCCACAACAGGCTACTGCCTCACCTGCGCAAAAGAGCTCGGCATAAAGCCCGTTGAGGATCTTATCAGCAAAATGGGTATTTCCGACGACGATTTAGAGGCGGTTCAGGATCAGATGAACACCCTTATGCAGAATATGGGTGAGGGCGGAGATATGTCCTCGCTTATGGAGCAGCTCGGCGGTGCGGAAAACCTTGCCGAGCAGATGGAAGAATTCCAAAAGGAAGCCGCAGAGGGCAGCGAGGACGATGACTTTTCGCACGGTGCTCCCGCATTCCCGAACTTCTTCAACAATATCTTCGGCGGAGGCGCCAACAAGGGCGACTCTAAAAACGGAGCAAAAAATAATTCTAAAAAAGAAAAATCAAGCAAGAAGAGAAAGCACCTCAATCTCTACTGCGAGGACTTGACAGCAAAGGCGAGAGAGGGAAGGATCGACCGTATCATCGGCAGAGACAGCGAGATCGAGCGTGTGATCCAGATCCTTTCGCGCCGCAGCAAAAATAACCCCTGCCTTATCGGTGAGCCCGGCGTAGGTAAAACCGCTATCGCCGAGGGTTTGGCTCTCAGGATCGCTAACGGTAAAGTCCCGCAGAGGCTCAAAAATAAAGAGATACAGCTTCTCGACCTTACCGCGCTCGTTGCGGGCACACAGTTCAGAGGCCAGTTTGAAAGCCGTATCAAGGGACTTGTTGCCGAGATCAAGGACTGCGGCAATATCATCCTCTTTATCGACGAGGTCCACTCGCTTGTCGGCACAGGCGACAACGAGGGCACAATGAACGCCGCTAATATCCTTAAGCCCGCGCTCTCACGCGGCGAGGTTCAGGTCATCGGTGCGACGACATTTAACGAATACCGCAAGTACATAGAAAAGGACTCGGCGCTCGAAAGGCGCTTCCAGCCCGTAAAAGTAGGCGAGCCCACGATCGCGCAGACTATCGAAGTAATCGCGGGCGTTAAGGATTACTACGAGACCCACCACGGCGTTATCGTAGATGAGGATATTGTAAGAAAAACCGTTATCCTCTCCGAGCGTTATATAACCGACCGCTTCCTGCCCGATAAGGCGATCGATCTCCTTGACGAGAGCTGCGCCTGCGCCGGTCTGCGCAACAAGGAGCGCGAGCGCGCCGAAAAGCTCAGGGATGAGCAGAGCGAGCTCATACAAAAGAAGGAAGAGATCCAGTCGCAGGAAGAAATCAATTACGAGGAACTTGCCAAGGTCAACACCAGCCTCGCGCAGATAGACGGCGAGCTGAGCAAATTCAAGCCCGAGGATCTCGAGACCAGAGTGACCGAGGAGGATATCGCCAAGGTCATTGAGCTCTGGACGGGTATCCCCGCGTCAAGGATCCGCGAAAACGAGCTCGCGAAGCTCGCGGATATCGAGACTAATCTAAAGAAAAAAATCATCGGACAGGACGAGGCGGTCGAAGCTTTGGCTTCCGCTATCAAGCGCAGCCGCTGCCAGATCTCGCCGCGCCGCCGTCCGGCTTCATTCATATTCGTAGGTCCCACAGGCGTCGGCAAGACCGAGCTTGTAAAGGTGCTCAGTCAGGAGCTTTTTGACACTCCCGAAACCCTCATCCGGCTCGATATGTCCGAGTTTATGGAAAAGCATTCGGTATCAAAGATCATCGGTTCACCACCCGGATATGTCGGTTACGATGAGGCAGGTCAGGTGACAGAAAAGGTTCGCCGCCGCCCGTATTCTGTGCTTTTGTTTGACGAGATCGAAAAGGCACACCCCGATGTGCTCAACATCCTGCTTCAGATACTTGACGAGGGCAAGGTGACGGACGCCCACGGCAGAGCCGTAAACTTTGAGAACACAGTTATAGTTATGACCTCGAACGCCGGCTCATCAAGCAGCGCGACTGCTCTCGGCTTCGGCAAGACTGAGGACGAAGCGTCAAAAGAAAAGGTTATGAAGGCGCTGTCCGACTTCCTGCGTCCCGAGTTCATCGCCCGTGTCGATGAGGTCATCGTGTTCCATTCGCTAACTGATGAAGACTTTGTAAGGATCGCTGAGCTTATGCTCAACGAGTATGTTCCTACACTCGAGGAAAAGCACGTCAAGTTCACATTTGACGAAAAAGCGTGCAAGTACCTTGCCGAAAAATCCTGCGGAGGCAAGAGCGGCGCACGCGACCTGCGCCATACGATCAGGCGCGAGGTAGAGGAAAAGATCGCCAACGCAATGATAAACGCGGGTGAGGGCAACCTCAGCGCGATCAACGTAACCTCAGACGGAGAAAAAATAATAGTAGAATCATTATAAACACAAACCGGTTCAGACTTTTGTTTGGATCGGTTTAATTTATGAATAAAATAATCATATTATATTGACAATTTAGTATTTAAATTGTATGATATACATAATGGTAAAAACCATAAAAAACTAAAGGAGAATCTTTATGAAAAACCTGAAAAAATTCACCGCAATAGTATTAGCACTTATTATTATTGCTTCTCTCGCGGCATGCAGCGGTGGCAATTCAATTGTAGGAAAGTGGAATTACGATTTGCAGTTCAAGGATCTTGTTGAAAGTATGGTCAAGCAAAAACTCAGTACATCAGATGAGAAAACTGAGGCTATGTATGACGAGCTTTTCAAAGCGTTTGATGATTGCAGCGTTATCGTAACGCTTGAATTCAAGGATGACGGAACATTTACGTTTGCGGCAGACAAGGCTTCGGCTGAAGCGGCTGTCGAAAAGGTAAAAGCTAATCTTAAAACCGCTATTCCCAAAGCGTATGCGGCAATGGGAGTTTCAGAGGATGATTTTGACAGGTATCTTAAGTTACAGGGCAAGACAATTGACGATTTGGTAGCTGAGTTCTCAAAACAGTTCAATGTAAGCTCTTTTGATACTATGGAATCTTCCGGCAAATATGTTCTCGAGGGCAACAAGCTTTATATGTACACAGGCGATACTAAGAACGATTCAGAATATTGTGAAATCGAAATGAAGGGCAATGAGTTTGATATAACAAAGGTTAACGGCGATATTGAAAGCCTCAAGGGCGTTGATTCGCTTCTTCCCATGAAATTCACAAAAGCATAATCAATACAGATAAAAACAGAGTCGGCAGAAAATGCCGGCTCTTTTTGTTTGTGCAAATCAAACAATAAACAATGATTATTTTTGTAATAAAAAAAGGTATAAATTCTTGTTTTATTATTGCAAATTGTACAAATTTTCTTTATAATAGTAATGATATACCGATGATATTATATTTACCGTAATTGAGAGGAGTATTATATGAAACAGATCGTATTTAGAATAAAAAACAACGGTGAGATCATATCCGAAACCGTTGGAATGAAGGGCAAGGAATGTCTTAAATATGTGACTGAGATGGAACGTATGGCAAACGCTGTAACACAGGATTCGCGCTTTACGGATGAATATCTTGAACAGCAAAACCGTATTACCGGCGATTACAAAGAGGAGGTAAACGCGTAATGAGTATTACCGCTAATGGCACAAAATGGGAATGGAAAAACTCATGGTATTTGTTGTTGATGTTTCTTTTTCCCGGCGGCTTCATTCCGTTTTTTATGATGTATAGCCGCTCGCAGAGGAAATCATTTCTTATAAAAGGTTTTGTGTATATATTTCTTGTTGTTTTAATGTTTATTGCTATGGCAAGCACAAATAGTATATACAATGCATTTAAGACGCCTGTTCCCGAGCCTCCTAAGCTATCTGATTATGTTGATACGAATAAACCATATAATGAATACAGAAACAGTGAAGAATACAAAAAATATGAAAATGCAAAAAAAGCTTATGAGGATACTGATGAGTTTAAGAAGGCTACCGAATCAAACAAAGCTTTTGATAACAATGTTCGGGCTTTTAGTACTGTAATTTTTATATCATGCATCCTTGGCTTGTTTATTCTTGTGTTTGTCGGATTTTTTGTCGACCGTCCGAAGTACTTGCGTGATTTGGAGCAAAAGGAAAGGGAGCAACGGTTCAAGAATGATTATTTGAGCAATGCTATGAATAACCGTGCCGCAAACCGCGCTGTTCCCGTAAATAACAATTTCACTCAGGGCGTACAGCAGCAAACAAATCCTCCTGTAAACAATAGACCGCCGCAATATAACCCCGTATATAATCCTCAGCCGCAATATAACCCTGTAAATAACAATCAGCAGAGCAGTATGCCTGTACAGAATAATCCCGTTCAACAGTCATATGCTCCTGTTCAAAATACAGCTCCGTATGGCTATGATATCAATACTATGAGCGAAGAAGATTTCAACAAAATTGATTTGCTCAATTTTATAGATGTTAAAAAGATCATTCAGTACCGCAACACAAACGGAAGCTTCTCTACGGCAGACGAGTTCTTTAACTGCTTTGACGCTCGTCCGCACGTTATAGCTAAGCTTCAGGATTCAATTGTTATTCAGCAAAACAAGACCGAAAATCCGAACCGAAGCAGCGCTTCATCAAGAAGATTTGATCTTTAATGCGTATTTATAAAATCATTCGATCCACAAAGGCGGAAGGGCCGGGAACAAGGTTTTCCGTTTGGGTACAGGGCTGTTCTCACCATTGCCCGGGATGCTTTGCCTATGATACCTGGGATTTTAACGCGGGCAGGGAATACCCGGTCACCGAACTTATCAATATGCTCAAAGAGCTTGACGATACAGTCGACGGAGTAACGCTGCTTGGCGGTGAACCGTTTGATCAGGCAAAAGAGATCGCTGCCTTTGCCGAAGCCGTTCAAAAGCTCGGCAAAAATCTGATCATATTCACAGGGTATGATTACGAGTATTTGAAAAAGGAAGAAAACCCGCATTATAACGCCATTCTCGGCGCGACGGATGTTTTGATAGACGGAAAATATATCCGAGAGCTTCAGGATTTTTCGAGACCTTTGGTCGGATCATCAAATCAGAAAATCAGGTTTTTAACAGATAGAATACCGCAATCGGTTTTTTACTCATACAAGAATCGCTTTGAAATAAGAACCGATGAATGCGGGAAAGTGCAAATAAACGGCATGGGAGATACTGAGCAACTTAAAGATATTATGGGAGGAAATTATGTCAGAATTTAGAAAGAACTTGTCCAATTTAGTCAATGCGGGATTTACATATATTTATATTCCGTCATACGAGGAACGTCGCGTAATTAACGAAATCAACAATACCCTTTACAAAGATAATTCGGTAAAGATCGGCCGTAAGCTGTTTGTATGGACGCAGACAAACGGCTTGATGAACATTACTCCCGGCGATAAAGACAATAATAAAAAGGACACGCGCGACGCCGTGAAAGCGCTTGAGGAAATCTGCTCAGATAACGATCCCGCACTGTATATTTTTAATGATATTCATGTGTTCTTCGGCGGCGACAGGGGAACGCATCCCGATTATTTGCTTATCAGAAAGCTCAGGGATATTATCTCTCTTTTGCAGAGCAAGCGCAAAACGATCGTGTTCCTTTCACCAAAGCTTGTGATCCCCTGCGATATGGAAAAAGAGATCACGGTACTTGATTTTGATTTGCCCGATATGGAAGATATGATTAACCTGCTTGATGATTTGTCCGGTGGCTTGAATCCTTCTCAGATACAGCTCACATCGGATGAAAAAAAGCAGCTTGCAAGTTCTGCCCTCGGTCTGACCCTTCAGGAAGCCGAAAACGCGTTTTGCAAAGCGATAGTTGACCTGCGCGGACTGAATATTAACGCGCAGAGTATTATTCATGAAGAAAAGAATCAGGTCCGTGCTTGAATTCGTCAAATCCGATTTGAGCATTGACGATATAGGCGGACTTGAAAACCTTAAAAAATGGCTGATAAAAAGAAAGGGCACATGGACAGAAAAAGCCCGTAAATATAATCTTCCGGCGCCTAAGGGAGTGCTCATAACAGGTGTTCCCGGCTGCGGTAAATCCCTGACCGCAAAGGCAATGAGCTCTATTTGGGGGCTGCCGCTGTTAAAGCTCGATATGGGCAAGATATTCGGCGGACTCGTCGGCAGCAGTGAGGAAAATATGCGCAAGGCTATTTCTACCGCCGAGGCGATCGCTCCCTCGATCCTTTGGGTCGATGAGATCGAAAAGGGTCTTTCGGGCGTAAAATCAAGCGGTGACTCCGGAACATCGGCAAGGGTGTTCGGAACCTTTCTTACGTGGCTGCAGGAAAAAACAAAGCCCGTATTTGTTATCGCCACAGCTAACGATATAAGCGCTTTGCCTCCCGAGTTGCTCAGAAAAGGCCGTTTTGACGAGATTTTCTTTGTCGATTTGCCGACATTTGAGGAGCGCAAAAAGATATTTGAGCTTCATATCAACAAGCGGATCAAGGATTCCGATATTCAGCACGAGGTCGCCGCGACTGATGAGGTCCTCAATAATCTGGCGTCAATGAGCGCGGGATATGTCGGCGCCGAGATAGAGCAAATTACGGTTGCTGCTTTGTATGAGGCGTATTACCTCGACAGAGGACTTCGCGAATCTGATTTGGAAAAGGCAGTAAAAGAAACCGTTTCGATTTCCACAACACAAAAAGAGCAGATCCTGTCACTTCGTGAATGGGCAGAAAACCGTGCTGTGCTCGCAACCGCTAAAGAAGACCGCGAACCCGATACAAGCGAAGGTTCTGATGATATAGGACATCAGGGCGGCAGAATCGTTAACTTTGATTTATAATAGGAGGAAATTATGTCTCTTGTATTAACAATGACTTCAATGGCTGTTTTGGCAGGACTTTCGCTTACACACATATCTGCAGGTGTGATTGCCGAGATCCTTGATGGCAAAAATAAGCAGGAAGTGTCAGAGGGCTTTGAGACTGTTTTTACAGACTCGCAAATGCTTTATAACACCCTTACGGACTATGATTGCCATGTTGAAAAAGTGTCCGAAAACGAATTCCTTGTTGACACTGTCAACGGAAAATTAAGATATTACAGAAAAGATGAGAACACACCGTTTTCAATTTATTTTGACAGAATAGATAATCCCGACGGGCTTATGAGAAGTATTGATGAGTTTGAGCGATGTTACGGCAGAAATGTCCAGGATTTTACATACAATCATATAAAGCAAAATCTCGCCCCTAATATGCGGATTTATGACGAACAGGTCGTTGATGACGAGCTTGTTCTGACCATAAGCGTAGATTAGATTATATTCTTTTACAGAATAATGATTTCGGCGCGGCACTTTGGTTGTTCGCTTTTGGCTCTGTTTCAATAGTTGGGGAAAACCGAATAAAAAAGAATCGGAGTAAATGACAATCGATGGCTAAAGAACCAAAAAAACAAGCCGAAGAAAAGAATCGAAAGAGAGATAAAAGAATACGAAGAAGATTTGGAAGACCTTAGAATCCAACTCGAAAACGGACTGATCTCGCAAAAACACTACGATGAGATAACCGCGGACATCTATGCAGATATTCGGGATTTAAAAGCTAAAGAATAATAAAAGGGTAGTAGAAGAGGATAAATTGGAGATTTGTAGTTTATGTAAATGCCAAAGCGTAGATAATAACCGCTGCCTTAACTGCGGACAGATTTTAGGGATCGTTCCGGTTCGTTTAGTTCAGGGCGGAAATGCTTTGATAACGATTGATATGACAGTGACAGACAGATATTTGGTTTTTAGGGTATCTGATAATTCAATGTCAACGGGAGATGTTGTTGCCACCGCTGCAGGCGGTCTGATTGGCTCGGCAATCTTCAGTTCTGTAAAGAATAAACAAAATGATGCTAAGATCGGTATGATCGATTTAAGAATGATCAAATCTGTTGAATTTTTGGTCCCGTCATCAAAAATAAGTATCGGTGCTATACATATCTATTTTAACAACGGCAAGGATTATTATTTCGGTATAAATGAAAGCGGAACGAAAAAGCTCAACCTTCCCGTGGCTGTCAACGCGATTAAATACGCCAATATCTATACGACGATCCAAAATGTTAAAAAAGTACCGAGATTAAAAGCAAATGATCCTTTTTATAAAAAAGGAAAGGAAGTTTTCGTCACGGTTTCACGTTCGGCAACAGCGTTTATTGCGCCGTTCAAAGGAATGATCGTGGTGGATTGATACCACTGAAAACAGGGGGAGTATGAATGAAAACCAATTATTCAAAAGTGATATTTGCGGTGATATGTGTCTTGTTATCCGCCGTCTTTATAATTTCCGCCTCAAGCTGCAGTCTGTTTAATAAAACTTATGAAGTTGACGGAAAATCAATGGAAGATACCCTGAAGGATGGTCAAAAAGTTACAGTTAAGCCGCTTGACGGCAAGCCGAAGCAGGGCGATATTATTTGCATCGATAGCGGAGAAAAATATCCCAAACCATTATTCAAGCGCGTTATCGCCACAGAAGGGCAGTACCTCACACTGGACTACTCTAATGACCGCATCCTTGTTGATAATGTAGAACTTGACGAGCCATACAGAAAAGGCACCGCTTTTGCGGGTTGCAAATGCGACGAATATTTGAAGCTTGATGAAAAAAACGGCATTACGATTCCCGAGCATAAGGCATTTGTAATGGGCGATAACCGTCAGGTGTCGCTTGACAGCAGGAGCTCTGAAATAGGTTTGATAGATTATGACGACATAATCGGCGTCGTTTCGGAATAAAGCGGTTAGGGCCTATTATATACCCAATCCGCTTAGCCAAAAACAAAAAGCACCCTTTTGGGTGCTTTTGTTTTTGGAGCGGATGATGGGAATCGAACCCACACGATCAGCTTGGAAGGCTGAAGTTCTACCACTAAACTACATCCGCGTTTTGAACGTGAGTTATTATATCACGTATTCGCTTTGTTGTCAAGCGTAGATAATAAAAATATACATAATTACGCAATAACCAATGTATTGACTATGCTTTTTAAAAATGATATAATTACATTTAGCGAAAAGTAATTTTCGCCGAATAGTATTTTAAGGAGAAATGAAAATGAAATACCCATATGCTTATATCGGTGTAAAAAGATTGTTCACATCGCGTATTCTGGCAATAATCGGCGGATTTGCAATGCTCGCCAGTACGTTTTTTGCACTTATATTAAACGCTGATCCCGAATACGCGACCAAAAAAGAAGTTTCGGCAAACGATCTTGTAGCAATGTTAGTGCTTGTATTTTTGTTTGCTTCCTGCGTCATACTGGTTGCATCTTATGTACTCGGTATTGTCGGTCTTTCAAAGGCGTCAATAGATGAACCGGCGTTCAGGATCGCTCTGTTTACTACGGTGGCTAACATCGCTATTGTCGGCTTCGGCAGTATGTTTTCTTCTATGAATAATGATTTTATGTCGAGTTTGATGACTTCTATATCAACGATCGCCGATTTGATAATATTTATATATACCATTCAGGGAATAAGGAGTCTGGCGTTAAAGCTTGGCGACAAGGATATGGACAGAAGAGGCAACACCCTTTTCAAGGTTCTTTTTGTTGTTATCATCATTGAGTTTATTGTTAATGTTATCGTAGCGATCTTCCAGGGAGCAAATATAGCTGTTGCTGTTATCGCCGCCATTTTCTCTGTTGCAGGCGTGGTACTCACGATTATTCAGTACATTATGTTCCTTGTATATCTTGCCAAAGCAAAGAAAATGCTCGCAAACGCAGAATAATTCTAAATTAGAAAAAAGCGTCTCTTTTTTGAGGCGCTTTTGTTGACTTTATTATAATATGATGTTACACTTTATTTGAAGTTTTTATAGTGAAGGAGATATGAAATATGACTTATCCCAATGCAGCCGACGGCGTTAAAAAGATGTTCAAAGCGCAGCTTATCGAGATTTTAGGCACTGTGTTCCTTGCTCTTGCCGCTATATTCACAATAATGCTCAGCAGCTCGGAAAAAGCGGGAGCAGCAAATGATGCGGATTCGTTTTTAGCGGTAATGATGATCGTGTCCATCGTTGCCTTTTCGGGGTTGATGATAGTTGCGGCGGTTATGCACCTAATCGGTCTGGTCAGGGCAGGCAGGGACGAACGCGCGTTTAGAACAGCGCTGTTTGCTGTTTTTATAAATTTGATTATTATTGTTACGGGAATGATTTTTTCCGGACTAAAAAACGGCACTGTTTCGTCCTTGATGAATCTTTTTTCAACGATTATGGATATGATAGCCTTCATTTTTGTGATTCAAGGAATCCGCAATCTCGCGATCGAGCTCGGGAACGACAAACTCGACAGAATGGGAGATAATATTTTCAAAATAATTCTCGCTGTGCTTGTCCTTGAGTTTATCGCAAACATCATTGTGCTTATTTTCGGCGGGCATACTTCCGGCATAGTCGCAGGTGTTGTCTATTTGATCGCCGCGATACTCAGCTTTGTTCAGTACATTATATATCTTATCTTCCTTGCAAGGGGAGTTAAGATGCTCACCAAATCATAATAATTCTTTATTAGAAAAAAGCGCCTCGCCGCAGGTGCTTTTTTATATCACGAATTAAAGAAAAAATTACGTTGTTTTATTGACTGCAATAATATGTCTATGATATAATTATTCTATAAGAATTACAGCAGGGGTGACAACAATGGCAGACAGCATGAAAGAATCTTGGAAAGAAACCGGCTCGGGTCTCGGACACGCTTTTGAGGGACTCGGTAAAACAATTGTAAAAACAGGCAAAAAGGGTGTAGACAAGGCAGTAGACTGGGCGGAAAGCGACAGCTATCCGTCTCAAAACTATAATCAGCCGCCGCAGCCTCAGCCGCCTTATCCTCAACAGCAGCAATCACCGTATCAGCAGCAGCCGTACACACCTCCGGCTCAACCCCAACAGCCGTACACACCTCCGGCTCAACAACCACAGCCGCAGTACGGTCATCAGTATCAGCCTGAGCCTCAGCCGCAGTACGGTCAACCTCAGTCGGGTGCTCAGCAGCCATTCGTTCAGCAGCCGCGCTACCAAAACGCTCCCGGCCCGACACCGATGGATCCGTTCAATGGGCAGCAAAAGAATACTCAGACTCAGTATCGGCCTCCGCAGCCGCAGCAGGCACAGCCCCAAGCGCCTCAGCGTATGTATCAGCCTCCTGCGCCGCCGGCTCAGCCGAATTATAACTACAATGCTCCGCAAAATGATCCGGAGAAAAAATAAAAATCAACGCCTCTCCAAAACGGAGAGGCGTATTAATATGCCGTTTTTTATTCTTCTTCATCCTCGTCCTTGGGAACTTCAAGCTTTTTTACCACAACGCGCATTATACGCTGGTTTTCAACTTCCATGACAGTGAACCTGAACCCGCCGTATTCAATGCTCTCGCGCTTGCGCGGAATATCGCCCGCGTTCTCAAGAATAAGTCCGCCGACGGTAACCGAATCGCTCTCGATAGCGTCCTCGTCAAGGTCAAACAGCGCGAGCATATCGTCGATCTCGATGTCGCCGTTTACCAAGAACTCATCCTTGCCGATTTTGTAGTAGGTGTGCTCGATCTCCTCGTCCTCGTCCCAAATATCGCCGACGATCTCCTCGAGCAGATCCTCCATCGTAACTATGCCGAGCGTTCCGCCGTATTCATCGGTGACGATCGCCATATGCACCTTTGTTTTCTTAAACGAATTCAATATTTTAGACAGCTGCTGGCTCTTGAATACAAAGAACGGCGGCTGGATTATTTTTCTCAGCGCCGGAGCCTTGCCGTCCGCCAGCGATTCAAGGTAATCCCTCGTGTGAAGGATACCCACGATGTTATCGGTCGTATTCTCATAAACCGGTATCCTCGAATAGCGGTTTTCAATAATGATCTCCTTGATTTTTTCGGGAGTCTCATCAACATTGATAAACACAACATCGACCCTCGGTGTAAGTATTTCCTCGGCGGTCTTTTCGTCAAAGTCGAGTGCGGAGCGTACCATTTCGCTTTCGCTCTCCTCAAGCACGCCTTCCTCCTCAATGCTCTCAACGATGTACTTCAGCTCGTTTTCGGTAACGCTCGGAGCGTCCTCCTTGCTTCCCGCGATTTTGAGCGCGAGGCTTTTCAGCTTTAAGAAAATAAATACAAGCGGAGTTAAAATGATTGTAAGCGCTTTAAGGAATCCCGCGGTTTTCATAGCGAAGTTGTCACAGTGTTCCTTTGCAAGGCACTTAGGGATGACCTCGCCGAAGGTCAGCACCAAAAGCGTCGTGATACCTGTAGCAATAGCGGGTCCCACATCGCCCCAGATCCTAAAGCACAGAACGGTCGCGATAGACGAACAACCCAAATTCACAATGTTGTTGCAAATCAAGATAGCAGTCAATGCCTTATCAAAATGATCTATGATGTACAGCACTTTTTTTGCTTTTTTATCGCCGTTTTCAACCGAATGTTGAACTCGGATTTTATTAACAAAAGAAAACGCCGTCTCCGTAGCAGAGAAAAAAGCCGATAATATCACGAGCAAAAGAATGGATATGCCCATAAAAATATCGGATTGTATGTCTGAATTCAAGAATATATCACTCCATATACACATATTCATCTTCAATATTACTATAATTCCATAAAATAATTATTATTTATAAGAAATATAACAGAAAATCTTGAAAAATATTGCATAAAATGTTATAATCATACTTGGTGATTTATGCTTGTACCGCAGGTAATAAACGAGTCGCAAACAAGCATATAATAATCAGCATCCTTTCGGGAAAGAATAAACCCCGGAGGTATGCAGATTATGAGAAAAAACAATGTAAAAAGCTCGCGGAAGTATTCCCGCAGAGCAAACGAATTCGTAAAAAATCCGTGTGAGGAAGAGCCGGACGGCTCCGAGCAGGAGCAGAGCCCGCAAAAGCAGGCTTTTGACGGAGAATCGGGCTCGATTTTGACCTGCCACAACGACAAAATAATCCACTGCCTGACGATAATCGGGCAGATAGAGGGTCATTATATCCTTTCTCCTCAGAATAAAACGACAAAATACGAGCACATTATCCCGCTCCTTATGTCGGTGGAGGAGGACGACGGTATCGACGGTCTGCTGATCTTGCTCAATACCGTCGGCGGCGATGTTGAGGCGGGCTTGGCGATAGCCGAGGTCATCTCGGGTATGAAAAAGCCATCGGTCTCAATTGTTCTCGGCGGAGGCCATTCGATCGGTATACCGCTCGCAGTCGCGGCAAAAAAGAGCTTTATCGCCAAAAGCGCGTCTATGACAGTCCATCCCGTTCGCACAACGGGGCTGACCCTCGGCGTTCCGCAGACCTTTGAGTATTTCAGGCGGATGCAGGACAGGATAACAAATTTTGTGGTCGAAAACTCAGCGATAACAAAGGAGCGTTACAGCGAGCTTGTGCTCAATACCGGCGAGCTTGTGACCGACGTCGGCACTATCCTCGAGGGAGAGGACGCCGTCGCAGAGGGGCTTATTGACGAGATAGGCACGGTTTCCGACGCGGTAGAATCATTATACGGAATGATCAATTCAAATGCCTGATAAAGGACAAAATATCTGCGGCGAAAGCCGCAACTATACATAAAGGAGTACATATTATGACAGTTCTTGAAGCGATAATCCAGGGCATTGTCCAGGGCTTGACCGAGTTCTTGCCCGTATCTAGCAGCGGACATCTTGCGATCACCCAGCATATTTTAGGCGTTGATATGGAGGGCAACCTGTTCTTCAACGTAATGCTTCACATCGGCACTCTTGTTGCGGTAGTGGTGTTTTATCACAAACTTATCTGGAGTTTGATAAAAGAATTCTTCCGTATGATAAAGGACATCTTTACGGGCAAGTTCAAATGGTCGCAGATGAACTACGAGCGTAATATGATAATTATGATAATCATCGGACTTTTGCCGCTCTTGCTCCTATTTATCCCGATCCCCGGAACCGATATGAAGGTCAAGGATCTGGCAGAGGTTTTTGCGTCAAGTCCCGTCCTGATCGTCACAGCTTTGTCGCTTATGCTCACAAGCGCCCTGCTTTTGATCGGCGTTATCTGCAACAGAAGGAATATAATGGGTTCCCATAAGCATTTTGCAGGCGGCTATAAGGGAAAAGAAAAAGAAAAATACACCGTTGTCGACGCTTTACTTGTCGGACTTATGCAGTGCGCCGCGGCTCTATTGCCCGGACTTTCGCGCTCGGGTTCAACTCTCGCAGTCGGCGAGATGCGCGGCATAAACAAGCAAAAGGCGCTCGACTTCACCTTTGTACTCGGCATCCCGTCAATTATCGCTGCGGCTCTGCTTGAGGGCGCTGACGTGATAAAGGACAAAGACGCTATCGCTTCTGTTGAATGGCTGCCTATGATAGTCGGAATGGCAGTTTCCGCAGTCGTCGGTTACCTAGCTATTTGGATTTTCAAATGGTTCCTAAAGACCGACAAGATGATCATATTTATCGTTTATACCGCGGTCGTAGGTATCGCATTGCTTGTAGTTTCGGTTATTGAACTGCAGACAGGAACAAACTTGTTTACAGGCGAACGCCTTTCATCTGTGCTGTTTAGTTTTAGTTAAGTTATAAGGATATATGAAAAGATATTGGAAGTGATTTAATTGTCAGCAAAGAAGCAGACAAAAAAGCAAACAAAAAAGAAAAAGCAGCCCGCAAAACGGTCTGCCTCGCGGGCTAAAAAAGACGCCGAGCCAAAGCGCGGAGGATTCAGCACGCGGATAAAATCTATTTTGTACATAGCGCTCGCTATATTCTTTGCATTGCCATATTTTATATCCTTAGGATTGAATAAATATATTCAGT
>CACYQK010000023.1:0-14103 GCA_902776495.1 uncultured Ruminococcus sp.
GCCACGGCGTGCTCGTAGAGGTATACGGCGAAGGTTGTCTTTTGACGGGCGACAGCGGCGTAGGTAAAAGCGAGACCGCTATCGAGCTCATCAAGCGCGGACACCGCCTTGTCGCGGACGACGCGGTAGAGATACTCAGAACAAGCGCCAACACGCTGATCGGGCAATCGCCGCAGAACATACGCCACTTTATCGAGCTCAGGGGCATAGGCATAATCAACGCCCGCCAGCTGTTCGGTATGGGCGCGGTCAAGATGAGCGAGAAGATCGATATGTTCGTTAACCTTGAGCTGTGGGACAACACCAAGGTCTACGACCGAATGGGGCTTGAAAACCAGTATATGGATATTTTGGGCGTAGAAGTCCCCGCGCTCACCATCCCCGTAAAGCCCGGCCGTAACCTGGCGGTCATCATCGAGGTTGCGGCTATGAACAACCGCCAAAAGAAGATGGGCTACAACGCCGCAAAGGACTTGCTCGTCAGCCTCGGAATGGATATGGCGGCAGTGCCCGAATCTCAGGAGAAGATTATTGTAGGCAAGTGGGAGTAGAGAGCTAAATTGCCGCTTTGCGGCAGTGAAATTTGGCTTCGCCAAGTGAAATTCGCTTCGCGAGTGAAATTGCCGCTTTGCGGCAGTGAAATTTGCCTTCGGCAAGTGGAATAATTAGGAGAAATTTATGGATAGAACAGATATTATATATAATCTCGCGCAGGTATTAAACTGCGAGGCTCTTAAAGATGAGCCGATGAACAAGCACACATCATTCAAGATAGGCGGCAACGCGGATACATACGTCAAGGTCGATTCGCTCAGTACCCTCGGCACTATAATCAGGGAGTGCGTCGATTCCGACATAGATTACCTCATCCTCGGCAACGGCAGCAACGTGCTCGTCAGCGACGAGGGATACAGGGGAGTCATTATCAGGCTCGACGGCGAGTTCCGCAAGATCTCGCTTATTGATGAAACTACGGTTTACTGCGGAGCCGGCGCGTCACTCGCGACCCTTTGCAAGTTCGCGCTCAATAACGGACTCAGCGGACTTGAATTCGCGTGGGGTATCCCCGGCACGGTGGGCGGCGCTATATTTATGAACGCCGGCGCTTATGACGGAGAGATGAAAAACGTAGTACATTCGGTGTCTCACCTGACCCCCGACGGCGGTATCGGCAGATGCGAAAAGGACGACCTGCAAATGGGCTACCGCACAAGCGTTTACCGCAGCAACAAATGCATCATCACGGGCGTTACGCTAAAGCTTAAAAAGGCAGACCCCGAGGCTATCCGCGCCAAGATGGACGACTTTATGAACCGCCGCAGCACCAAGCAGCCGCTCGAATTCCCGAGCGCGGGCAGCGTGTTCAAGCGCCCCGAGGGAGCCTACGCCGGCGCGCTGATAGAGCAGTGCGGACTAAAGGGCAAATGCCACGGCGGCGCTCAGGTCAGCGACAAGCACGCGGGCTTTATCATCAACAAAGACAACGCCACCGCAAACGACGTTAAATCGCTCATCCGCGAGGTTCAGACCAAGGTTTTTGACGAAACGGGCTACGACCTCGAATGTGAGCTTATTATATTATAATTCTTTTATAGAATTCTTTGTTAGAATTAAGAGGCTGTTATGGAGTTTATTATTATTTCGGGACTATCGGGCGCGGGCAAAACCTCAGCCCTCCACGTGCTCGAGGATATCGGCTACTACTGCGTAGACAATATCCCTGCGTCGCTGCTTCCGACGCTGTACACGCTCTGCCTTGAATCGGGCAACGAAACCATGAAGCGTGCGGCGGTCGTTGTCGATGTTCGCGGTAACGATAATTACGAGCAGATGAACGCCCGTATCGAGGATTTCAAAAACACGCACGACGGCGTAAAGATCCTTTTTATCGACGCAAGGTCGGACATCGTCATAATGCGCTACAAGGAGACAAGGCGCAAGCATCCGCTGTCGGAACGTCTGCGCGACGGCACCGTTACCGAGGCGGTGGAGTTTGAAAAGGCTCTGCTCACCCCGATAAAGCGTATAGCCGATTTTCACATCAACACCACATATATGTCAAACAAGCAGCTTCGCGAGCGCGTACTCAGCCTGTTTATGGAGGACGCCACAAAGAGCCTTACGCTCACCTTTATGTCCTTCGGCTTCAAGTTCGGAATACCGCTCGAGGCGGATATAGTCATTGACGTCCGCTGCCTGCCCAACCCGTTCTACATCCCCGAGCTAAAGGAGCTGACGGGGCTCGACAAGCAGGTGCGCAACTACGTTTTGTGCAGCAAGGACACCCAGCGGTTCATCAAGCACACGCTCGATTTGCTCGATTTCTCGGTGCCGCTCTACCACAAAGAGGGCAAGAGCGAGCTCGTTGTCGGCATCGGATGCACGGGCGGCAAGCACCGCAGCGTTACTGTTGCCATGCAGCTTCAGGAGCATTTTCAAAGTCAGGGCTACAAGAGCGTAGTCCAGCACCGCGATATTGAAAAGAAAGTTAATTGATCCAAGGAGGACAAAGTGTCTTTTTCTTCCGACATTAAAAAAGAGCTCTGCACGCTCGAGATATACGACCGCGAGCTTTTAAGGGCGGAGCTTTACGGAATGCTCATCTTCGGCAAGACGTTCCGGGAGGATAAAATCGTATTCACTACCGAGAGCGTCGACGCGGTAAGGCGCATAACGATGCTGCTCGAAAACCTCTATATGCCGATACTCGAAAAGCAGACCGCGCTGAGGGCGAAGTCAAGCCAAAGCAGGCTGTTCAAAATATCGGTGCTCGACTCAAACGACTGCAGGCGTATCTTTGAGGATTTCGGCCACACGGGCAGCCAGGTCACCCTGAGAGTAAACCGCGCGAACGTTTATAGCGAGGAGCTTTCGGCGGCGTTTATCAGGGGAGTTTTTCTCAGCTGCGGTTCCTGCAGCGACCCGATGAAGGGCTACCACGCGGAGTTTTGCGTTCCGCACAAAAACCTCGCCGCGGATTTGTGCAAAATACTGGGCGAAGTAACCGAATGTGACTTTGCGCCAAAGACCGTTTTGCGCAGCGGCAACTATATCGTATATTTTAAGGGCAGCGAGCAAATATGCGACCTGCTTACTTATATCGGAGCGCCGATAAGCGCTATGGAGATAATGGGCACCAAGGCGGTAAAGCAGGTGCGCAACAACATCAACCGCCGCATCAACGGCGAGATGGCGAACATCGGCAAGGTCGCCTCGGCTTCGGCAAAACAGATAGAGGCGATCAAATACATCAAAAAAACTCAGGGGCTTGAGACCCTGCCCGACGACCTAAGGGAGATAGCATATCTAAGGCTTGAAAACCCCGAGATGTCGCTCAGGGATCTGGGTCAGAACCTGAACCCGCCAATCAGCCGCAGCGGCGCGAATCACCGTATACAGCGGCTGCTTGAATACGCGGGAACGGAGGACAAAAATGGATAAAAAGAATCTTACGATCGAAGAAGCCAACGAGCTTATAGAGCAGTATGTCGCAAAGCTCGAAAACGACGCGCTTCCGCTTGAAGAAACAATGAAGCTTTACACAAAGATCTGTGAGCTTATCGAGTACTCGCTGAACGAGCTCGGCAAGTATCAGGGGAAGATCACGGAAGTTAACGAAAGACTTGCTCAGCTCGGAGCGGACGGGCTTTCCGACGTCGCTGAGCTTGAAGGAGCGGATTTTTATGAAGAATGATTATATCGCTATGACCGAATCGGCAATGTTTGATTTTTTGCCGGATATGGATTGCAGAGAGGCAAAGCTGATCGAGTCTATGAAATACAGCCTTGAGGCGGGCGGCAAGCGCGTCCGTCCCAGACTCGTCTTTGAGTTCAACGCTCTTTGCGGCGGCGATCCCGAGGCAGCGGCAGCCGCCGCCTGCGCGGTAGAGATGATCCACACATACTCTCTGATCCACGACGATCTGCCCTGTATGGACGACGACGATCTCAGGAGGGGTAAACCCTCTAATCACAAGGTCTACGGCGAGGACATAGCGCTCCTTGCGGGCGACGCTTTGCAGACAATGGCGTTTGAGATCTTGACCTGCGACAAAACCGCAGAGCTTATGGGCGACAAAGCCTGCCGCAGAGCCGCCAACACCCTCGCAAAGTACATCGGAGCGACGGGTATGGTCGGCGGACAGGTGATAGATCTGATGAGCGAGAACACAAACGCTCCCGTCGAAGTGCTCAGAGAGATGGACTTCAAAAAAACCGCCTGCCTTATTATGGCGGCGTGCGAGCTCGGCTGTATCAGCGCGAACGCGACCAACGCTCAGATCAAGGCGGCGTCCGAATACGCCGAGTGTATAGGCTTGGCGTTCCAGATACAGGACGATATCCTCGACCAGACCTCGTCCGATGAGGAGCTCGGCAAGCCCGTAGGCAGCGACAACGACAACAGCAAGTCGACCTACGTTTCGCTTTTGGGGATAGATGAGTGCCGCAGGCTTGTTGATGATCTCACAACAAAGGCTGTCAAAGCGCTCGACGCGTTTGACAACGATTCGCAGTTATTAAGGGATTTCGCGTATGAACTCGCGAAAAGAAAGAATTAATTATTCCTTGAAATAAAAAGCAGTTAGATTTAGAAATAAAGACTTTTTCCTTAACATTAAAAAAGGAACAAGGAAAAATAAGGGATTAATATGGGTGAGTATAAGTTACTATCAAAAATAAAATCACCTGAGGATGTAAAAAAGGTAAAGGAAGAAGACGTCAACAAGCTCTGTACCGAGATCCGCGAAAAGCTCGTAGAGGTCGTTTCGGTCAACGGCGGACACCTTTCGCCGAACCTCGGCGTTGTAGAGCTTACCGTTGCTATGCACCGCAGCTTTGACTTTCCGAACGACAGCCTCGTGTGGGACGTCGGCCACCAGAGCTACACCCACAAGCTGCTCACGGGAAGGTATTCTCGGTTTGACACCCTGCGGCAAAAGGACGGTATCTCGGGTTTTCCCAAGAGGGAAGAGAGCGTTTACGACGACTTCAACACAGGCCACAGCAGCACCTCGATCTCGGCGGCGTTCGGTATTGCCAACGCAAAGCTTTTAAGCGGCGACCAAAGCCACACCATAGCTGTGATCGGCGACGGCTCGTTCACGGGCGGACTCGCGTTTGAGGCGATGAACAACGCCGGACGTTTCAACAAGAACTTCATCGTTGTACTAAACGACAACAAGATGTCGATCTCAAAAAACGTCGGAGCCATCCCGAGGTACCTCACCACCGTTCGCATCCAGCCGTGGTATATCCGCGTAAAGCGCGGCACAGAAAAGCTGCTGTCTAAGATCCCGTTTTTCGGCAGGCTCATCAAGGGTGTGCTTCGCCGCAGTAAATCGAGGATCAAAAACCTTGTATATAAAAACACCCTGTTCGACTGCTTCGGCTTTACATACCTCGGACCGATCGACGGCCATAACGTAGAGGAGCTTGAAAACGCCTTTACCGCCGCCAAAAAGTCGAGGACGCCCGTGCTTGTCCACGTTGTTACAAAAAAGGGCAAGGGCTACCAGCCCGCCGAGGAAAACCCCGGAGATTTCCACGGTATCGGTCAGTTCGATATCGACTCCGGCGAGCCGATCTCGAGCCACAAGGGCTTTTCCGCCGAGTTCGGAAGGTATATGTGCGAGCTCGCTCAGACCGACGACAAGCTCTGCGCTATCACCGCCGCCATGGCGAGCGGTACGGGGCTTTCGGAGTTTTCAAAGCAGTTCAAAAACAGGTTTTTTGACGTCGGGATCGCCGAGGAGCACGCCGTGACCTACGGCTGCGGACTCGCTTCTAAGGGGATGCGACCCGTGTTCGCGGTGTATTCGACCTTTGTTCAGCGCTCCTACGACCAGCTTATCCACGACGCGGCGCTCGGTAATCTCCACCTTGTTTTGGCGGTCGACCGCGCGGGCATAGTCGGCGCGGACGGCGAGACCCACCAGGGCGTATTCGATGTTTCAATGCTCAATTCCATTCCGCGCACGACCATTTATTCGCCGACCTATTTTGACGGGCTCAGGGGCACGCTTTACAACGCGCTTTACGGCGACGAGGGACTTGCCGTTGTGCGCTATCCGCGCGGCGGCGAGCTGTTCAAGCCCGACGACTTCGGCGCGGAGGATATAGACTACAATATCTGCGGCAACAAAGACGCCGATTACCTCATCGTCACCTACGGCAGGATGTTCTCCTACGCCGCAAGGGCAAGGGAGATCCTAAAGGAGCAGGGCATTGACGTTTGCCTGCTCAAGCTGTGCAAGATCAAGCCGATCAACCCCAAAACCGTAGAATTTGCAAAACGCTTCAAGAGCGTGTGGTTCTTTGAAGAGGGAATCAAAAACGGCGGCATCGCGCGGACATTTTCCGACAAGCTCACTCACGTCGGCTTTACGGGCAATTATCACCTGTGGGCTATCCATGATGAGTTTGTAAAGCAGATGTCCGTAAACGAGGCGTTGAAGATGCTCAAGCTCGACAGCGATGGTATGTGTGAAGTAGTGACTAAGGACTTGAATGATGAAAAAAAGACTTGACATTCTCGTATTTGAAAAGGGCTTTGCCGAAAGCAGAGAAAAGGCAAAGGCTATCATAATGGCGGGTCAGGTGTATGTTGACAATCAAAAGGCGGACAAATGCGGAACGTCTTACGATGAAAACGCCGAGATTGAGGTTCGCGGAAATGTATTAAAATACGTCAGCCGCGGCGGACTAAAGCTCGAAAAGGCGATCAGCAATTTTGACCTTGACCTCAAGGATAAAATCACAATGGACATCGGCGCTTCTACCGGCGGCTTTACCGACTGTATGCTCCAAAACGGCGCAAAAAAGGTTTATTCTATCGACGTCGGCTACGGTCAGCTCGCGTGGAAGCTCAGGACGGACGACCGCGTTGTGAACCTTGAACGCACCAATATGCGCAAGGTGACGCGCGAGCAGGTCCCCGACGAGATCGACTTCTTCTCGGTGGATGTTTCGTTCATCTCGCTGAGACTCATTTTGCCGGTGGCGCGTGAGCTCACGGCGGAAAACGGCGAGGCTGTTTGCCTTATTAAGCCCCAGTTTGAAGCCGGCAGGGAAAAGGTCGGCAAAAAGGGCGTTGTCCGCGACCCTGCGGTACACGCCGAGGTGGTGCAGAATATTTTCGACTTTGCTTTGCAAAACGGCTTTGACGTGCTGGATCTCGACTTTTCGCCGATAAAAGGCCCCGAGGGAAACATCGAGTACCTGATCCACCTCAGAAAGTCCGATGAACCGAAATCATACACAACGGTAACTCCGCATGAACTCGTGAAACAGTCACACGAGCAGCTCGACAAATAGGAGATAATTATGAAAATAGCGATCATTGTGAACCTCTCAAAAGAAAAGGCGATCACCTGCGCGGACTCGATCTGCGAGCTTTTGGCAGAAAAGGGCGCGAGGCTTTTTGCGCTGTCCGAATGTAAAGAATACCTTTCGTACGGCTCTATTTCGTACTTCAACGACATCAACGTGATGTTCGGCTACTGCGATGTAGCGATCACTGTCGGCGGTGACGGAACTATCATCCACGCCGCAAAATCCGCCGCCTGCGCGGATATACCGCTGATCGGCGTGAACGTCGGCAGGCTGGGCTTTGCAGCCGATTTGGAGGCCGACGACATCGGTGCGCTCAACTTGCTTTTGAGCGGAGATTATGTTATCGACAAACGCTTCCTGCTCGATATAGAGGTGCAGAGCAGAGGACCCTCAAAGCATTATCTCGCGGTGAATGACGCGGTGATCGCGCACGGAAAGCTCTCAAAAATCGTTGATTTTTCGCTTTGCCTCAACGGCGAGGAGATCTCAAAATATCGCGCCGACGGCTTGCTTTTCGCGACTCCAACGGGTTCAACGGCATATTCGCTCTCCGCGGGCGGCCCCATAATCTCTCCGCAGATGGACTGCATACTTATGACGCCCGTATGCCCGCACTCGCTGTTTTCGCGCTCGGTGCTCTTTGAGGGAGATTCCACCTTGTCGGTATCGGCAAAGATACCCGACGGCTGCAGCTGCGTGCTGACTGTCGACGGCGAGGTGAATATAAACATAGGTGAATCCGACAGGGTTATAGTAAGAAAATCCGATCAGAAACTAAAGCTGATTTCAATAAATAAACTAAACTTTTACCGCAAGCTCAACAGAAAGCTCAGAGAAAGGGAAATATGATGAAAAGCAGCAGACACTCAAAAATTCTCGAAATAATCAGCGAGTACCCTATCGAGACTCAAGACGAGCTTTTGTCGCGCCTAAAGACCGAGGGTTACAAGGTGACCCAGGCGACTATATCGCGCGATATAAAGGATCTGCGGCTTGTAAAGACCTTGGGCAGCGACGGAAAGTACCGCTATACCGAGGCGCGTGCGGGTTCTTCGGATATCCGCTCAAACTTTGACCAGCTCTTTGCGTCGTCCGTCACATCTATGGACTTGGCGCAGAATATCGTGGTTATCAAGACTCTCAGCGGAATGGCAAACGCGGTTTGCGCCGCGCTCGACTCAACGGGCAACAGCTCGATAGTCGGGACCATCGCGGGTGACGACACTATCTTTGTAGCCTGCCGTTCCTCGGAACACGCGGCGTCGCTCGCTTCAACGCTCAGGACTAAGAGGATAGAACCACAGACTTAAATAAGTAGGAAAGACAGAATGATTTCAACCCTATACATCGAAAACATCGCGGTCATCGAGAAGTGCTCGATCGACTTCAACCCCGGCCTCAACGTCCTCACGGGCGAGACAGGCGCGGGCAAAAGTATAATAATCGACGCCATCAACGCCATAATGGGTCAGCGCACCTCAAAGGACATCATCCGCACGGGCGCCGCCTCGGCGTTTGTGAGCATCTGCTTTGAAAACATCAACGGCGTTATAAAGCAAAAGCTCGCAGACCTCGGCTTTGACGACGGGGAGGACACGCTTATTTTGCAGCGCACCCTGAGCGCCGCGGGAAAAAACACCTGCAAGATCAACGGCAGACCCGCGAACCTCTCAATGCTCAGGGAGCTTTCGGTCAACCTTATCAACATCCACGGTCAGCACGAGAGCTACGAGCTGTTTTCTCCCGAGACGCATATTGATTATATTGACAGTTACGGCGGCTGCTCGCCGCTTTTGGAGGATTACAAAGCAAAATTCTCCGAATATAAAATTCTAAAAAAGAAATTAGATGAGGCGAACTCCGACGAGAGCGAGCGCCTGCGCGAGATCGACCTGCTCTCGTTCCAGACGAATGAGCTCTACGACGCCGACGTGCAGGCAGGCGAGGAAGAGGAGCTTGATTCCGAGCGTTCTTCGCTGATGAATTTTGAAAAGATATTTGCCCTGCTCAACAAGGCAAAGTCGGCGCTTTCGGGCGAGGACAGCGGCGGAGTGGAGGCTGTCGACATCGCTTCCTCCGCGCTGAGGAACGCTTCCGACTATAATCCCGAGTATGAGGAGATAAGCTCCAATCTTACCGATATTTACTACAATTTACAGGATTGCTCCGAGACTATATCCGACCTCATCGACAACCTCGACAGCGACCCGCAAAGGCTTGAAGAGATAGAGGAGCGTCTTGACCTCATCAACCGCCTGTGCAGAAAATACAACTGCCAAAGCGACGAGCTGCCCAAGCTCGCGGAGGAAATGCAGGCAAGGCTCGACGAGCTTATCAATTACGACAAAAACCGCGACGAGCTGATCACTGCCTGTGAAAAGGCAAGGCTGGCGGCTCAGTCGGCTGCTGAAAAACTAAGCGAAAAGCGTAAGACCGCGGCGGAGGATTTTGCCCGAAAGGTCAAGGAGGAAATGCAGTTCCTCAATATGCCCAACGTGGAGCTTGTTCCGATGTTTGAGACGGTCGAGCTTTCTCCCAAGGGCGTTGACAAAATGGAGCTTTTGATCTCCGCCAACCCCGGCGAAAAGCCCAGACCCGTAGCAAAGATAGCCTCGGGCGGCGAGCTCTCGCGAATGATGCTCGCCATAAAGACCGTGCTCGCTTCGACCGACACGGTGGACACCCTGATTTTTGACGAGGTCGACACGGGCATATCGGGCTCGGCAGCCGAAAAGGTCGGTTTGAAGCTCTTGGAGGTATCGTCCTCGCGTCAGGTTTTGTGCGTTACCCACCAGGCGCAGATCGCGGCTCTTGCAGATTCGCACTACCTGATCGAAAAGCAGTTTGAAAACGACAGAACATATACGGACGTGACCCTGCTCGACCACATCGGCAGAGTAAACGAGCTCGCCAGAATAATCGGCGGCGTAAATATCACTCAGGCGGCGCTCAGCCATGCGGAAGATATGCTGCGAAACACCTCAACCGAGAGCTAAAGCGTGTAATAATCACAACTTGGGAAACGACTGAAAAACACGCTGAGGATATGCTGAATAATCGTTGATATAATTCTATAAAAGAATTCTGATAAAGAATTAAAATCTAACGAAAGGACGCGACATAATGAAGCTTTGGAATATTGCCGAGTTAGATCGACAGGAAGCTAACGCTATACAAAATGAATACGGTCTGCCGGCAATAATCGCTATGTTGCTTCAGACAAGAGGGATAAAAACCCGCGAGGAGATCGAGGATTTCCTCAATAACGAGAGCGAGATCGCTTCTCCGTTTGAGATAAAAGATATGGACAAAGCCGCCGACAGGGTTCAGCGCGCTATAGAAAGCGGCGAGCTGATCTGCGTTTACGGCGACTATGACGCCGACGGAGTAACCTCGACCGCCCTGCTTTACTCCTATCTTGAAACAGTCGGCGCGAACGTCATCTACTACATACCCTCGCGCGAGACCGAGGGTTACGGAATGAACATCGGCGCGGTCGACGCTCTCGCCGAAAAAGGCGTTAAGCTTATCATTACGGTCGACAACGGTATCGCCGCGAACAAAGAGATAGCCCACGCGAAGGCGCTCGGTATAGACACGGTCGTAACCGACCACCATATGCCTATCGACGAGCTTCCAAACGCCTGCGCGGTCGTTGACCTTCACCGCCCGGACTGCCCGAGCAAGTTTAAGCAATTGTCGGGTGTCGGCGTAGCGTTCAAGCTGATAATGGCGCTCGAGGGCGAGTTTTGCGACGTAGATATGCTGCTCGACAACTACGCCGATTTGCTAAGCATCGGCACTATCGGCGATATAGTGGAGCTTAAAGGGGAGAACCGAGTGTTTGTAAAACGCGGGCTCCAAAGCATAATCAACTCCGACCGCCCGGGAATCACCGCGCTTATCGAAAACTCGGGCTTGACCGGCAAACCGCTCACCGCGGGCAAGGTGTCGTTCACGCTTGTTCCGAGGATCAACGCGGTCGGCAGGCTCGGTCTGTCCGGCAAATCCGTTGAGCTGCTGCTTACCGAGGACTACGGGGAGGCACAGCAGATCGCTCAGGCTATGGGCGACGACAACGCCGAAAGACGGCAGATAGAAACAGAGATTTTGCAGAAGATCGACCTCGAGATACAGCAAAATCCCTCGCTTGTGCTCGATAAAATAATCGTCATCGACGGCGAGAACTGGCACCAAGGCGTCATCGGTATCGTCGCGTCACGCGTCAAGGAGGCCTACGGCAAGCCCGCGATAATCATCTCCCGCGACGGAGAGAACGCTAAAGCCTCGGGCAGAAGCGTAGAGGGCTTCGCGCTTTGCGACGCGGTCGCGGAGTGCGCCGAGCTGCTCACGCACTTTGGCGGACATCCTATGGCAGTCGGGCTGTCGCTCGCTTCGGAGAATATAGAATTGTTCCGTAAAAGAATTAACGAGTACGCTAATTCAATAGATTCAATGCCCTTTGACGCGCTGAAAATCGACTTTAAGCTCAATCCGGCGGGTGTCACGCTCGATATCGCCGAGGAGATCAAAGAGCTTCAGCCGTTCGGCTCGGGAAATCCGACGCCGGTTTTCGGGCTGTATAATATGAAAATCAACAGTATTATTCCTTTATCGAATAATAAACATCTAAAGCTTATCATCTCAAGGGCAGATACAACGCTTGCCGCTATGATGTTCTTCACCTCGACCGATGAGTTCCCCTACAAAAAGGGCGATACGGTCGATTTTGCGGTCACGCTTGACGTTAACGAATACAACGGCAATAAAAGCGTATCTATAATAGTAAAGGATATAAAATCTTCTGCCGATGATACAGAGGAAATACTAAAGAGCCGGCGTGTTTTTGAGGACTTTTGCCGCTCAAATCCGCTGACTGACGATCAGCTTAAAAGCATTGTGCCCACAAGGGATGACTTTGCCGTTGTTTACCGCTTCTTAAAGTCAAACGGCGGCTATCGCTTTGACGTTTCCACCCTTGTTTACAGGCTCGGCAACAAGCTGCCGATGGGCAAGATCAGGGTAATTTTGGAGGCTATGAACGAGCTCGGGTTGATAACGATCCGCGAGGGAATGTTCAATAGCAGCATAGAAGTTAATCAAGTCAGCGGCAAGGTGAGCCTTGAGTCGGCTGATATAATCAAAAGGCTTAGCGAGGTGACACGATGAGCAAGTATTCAAATGTCGCTCATTATCAGGATTTTTCCGAGCTTGAAAAGATAATCAAAAGCTCGAGCAACGAATATGATATGGAAAAGATCCGCTCGGCTTACGAATTTGCGGAAAAATCTCACGGAGATCAGCGCAGGGTGTCGGGTATCCCGTATATTCTTCACCCGACCTCGGTCGCGTGCATAGTAGCCGAGCTCGGAATGGACGAGGACTCGGTCTGCGCCGCTCTGCTTCACGACGTTGTAGAGGACACACCCGTGTCTTTGCCCGAGATAACAAGGCTTTTCGGCGGCGACGTGGCAAAGCTCTGCGACGGCGTTACAAAGATCTCAAAGATCCCGTACTCCACCAAGGAGGAACAGCAGGCTGAGAATATCCGCAAAATGCTTTTGGCTATGGCGGACGATCTCAGAGTAATGGTCATCAAGCTTTCCGACAGGCTCCACAATATGCGCACTATGGACTGTATGCCGGAGCAAAAGCGCAGGGACAAATCCGTTGAGAATATGCAGGTGTTCGCGCCTATAGCTCACCGCCTCGGTATCAAAACCATCAAGGATGAGCTCGAGGACCGTTCTCTGCAATACCTCGACCCGATCGGGTATAAAGAGATAGAGGACGCGATATTGCTCAAAGAGGGCGAGCGCGAAGTATTTATTGATAAAATCAAATCCCGTATCCTTGAACGCACCAAGGACACCATCCCGAACGTATACATCAGCGGCAGGGTCAAGAGCATAAACAGCATTTACCGCAAAACCATTATGCGTAACCAGAATATCGACCAGATATTTGACGTTTTCGCGGTCAGGGTCATCGTTGACACTGTGCCCGACTGCTACAATGTTTTGGGCGTTGTGCACGATGTTTTCAAGCCGATCCCGAACCGCTTCAAGGACTATATCTCGATGCCCAAGCCGAATCTGTACCAGAGCCTTCACACCACTCTGCTCGATGAAAACGCCATTCCCTTTGAGGTGCAGATACGCACCTGGGATATGCACTATACCGCTGAATACGGAATCGCGGCACACTGGAAATACAAGCTCGGTATCGACGCCAACGGCGCGACTAATCCAAAGCTTACCCAGAGCATCGAAAAGCTCAAAACTATGATACTCGATCAGCTCGAGGCGGAGGATACTACCGACATAGCTCGCAATATCCGCAACGACTTCTATGATACTCGATCAGCTCGAGGCGGAGGATACTACCGACATAGCTCGCAATATCCGCAACGACTTTGCGGAAAACGACGTATATGTTTTCACCCCTAAGGGCGATGTTGTAAGTCTTCCGCGCGGCTCGACTCCGATCGACCTCGCGTACCATATCCATACCCAGGTAGGCCACCGTATGGTCGGCGCGAAGATAAACAACAAGATCGTCCCGATCGACTATATCCTCAAAACGGGCGATATCTGCGAGATCATCACCCACAAGGAGGAGCACCCCAACCGCGCGTGGATAGATATCTGCAAGACCGCGTCGGCAAAGTCGAAGATACGCTCGTGGTTCAAGCACGAAAAGCGCGACGAAAACATCGTTGAAGGCAAGGCTATGCTCGAGCGCGAGTTCAGACGCCAGGGTATGAACCTC
>CACYQK010000024.1:0-16116 GCA_902776495.1 uncultured Ruminococcus sp.
TCGACTGTTCTTGTGTTCTCGGGAAGGTGAGGAAAGGCTACGGTAGGTCTGATCTCGCTGAGGTCGATGGTGTATTCCTCGTCGTACTCCGCGTCCTCGTCCGCAGCATACTCCACGGGAGTTCCCTGATATCTGCCGTCGCAGTACTCGCGGGTGATGTCGTCCACCGGGAAGATACCGTTCTTTGCTCCCGCTTCGATAGCCATATTCGCGATGCAGAGACGGTCGTCGATATTGAGGTGCTTAACGCCCTCGCCCGAAAATTCCATTGATTTATAAAGCGCGCCGTCAACGCCGATCTTGCCGATGATGTGGAGTATCACGTCCTTGCCGCATACGTGACCCTGAGGCTTGCCGACAAGGTTGAATTTGATAGCGGACGGTACCTTGAACCAAGCCTTGCCGCTGATCATACCCGCCGCCATATCAGTAGAGCCTACGCCCGTTGAGAAAGCTCCCAAAGCGCCGTAGGTGCAGGTGTGCGAGTCCGCGCCGATGCACAGACAGCCGGGACCTACCAGACCGATCTCGGGCAGAAGCGCGTGCTCGATGCCCATTGTGCCGACGTCCATAAAGTTTTTGATGTCGTACTTATTCGCAAAATCTCTTGTCTGCTTGACAATGGTCGCCGCCTTGATGTCCTTGTTGGGCGTAAAGTGATCCATTATCATAGCGATTTTTGTATTGTCAAAAACCGATGTTGCTCCGTTTTCTTCAAATACATTGATAGCCACGGATGAGGTGACCTCGTTGCCGAGCACCAGATCCAGCTTGGCGTTGATAAGCTGACCTGCCTTTACCTCGTCAAGTCCCGCGTGGGCGGCGAGGATCTTTTGCGACATAGTCATACCCATAGTTATCACTCCTGTTATAATTTTTTACGTCAATCAGTATTCTGCAACTATATAAGTATACTATAAATACTCGGTTAATACAAGCGTTGTTTTTTGCCGAAATAAATTTTTTTGAAAAAAGTTTTTTAAAAATTGCACAAAAGTGTGCAATTTCCCGCGTTTTGGAAGTATTAGTGAAAGGGTATCTTTCAAAATACTTATTCCGGAAGTGAAAATATGAAAAAGACAGGCACACCAAAGGCGTTCAATATTTACTTTGACACATTCGAGCATATAGAAATGCTGACTATGGAGCAGAGAGGCGAGCTGTTCACGGCGCTGTATGAGTACGCGATAAACGAGAGGACGACCGAATTTGATAACGGTATGGTAAAAATGGCGTTCTCATTTATGAAAGCGCAGATAGCCCGTGACTTTGAAAAGTATCGTGAGAAGTGCGAGAAAAACAGAGCTTGTGTTTTAAAGCGTTACAAGGAAAAAGAAAAATCTACGAACGTATACGAACGTAGCCAAGAAGAAAAAGAGAATTCTACGAACGTATACGAACGTAACCAAGAAGAAAAAGAAGAAGAGAAAGAAAAAAATAAAGAAGAAGAAAAAGAGAAAGAGAAAAAAGAAGAAGAGAAAGAATATAAAAAAGAAGAAGAAAATTTAAAAAATTCTTCTCTCTCTGATTCTCTCTCTTCTCGAATAGATTATGATTCTGTTATGTATTCGTACAATCGTATTTGTACTAATTTAAATACGGCTGATAAAATGACTCTAAGCCGCAGACAGGCTGTTGATAACGCTGTAAATATCCTCGGCGATACTGCTTTTGAGGAGCTGTTTGAGCGCGTGCAAAGCTCCGACTTTTTGTCGGGCAGGAACGGCAAATGGTACGGCTGTAACTTTGACTGGATATTAAAGCCCGAGAATTTGAAAAAGATACTCTCGGGAGCGTACGACAACCCCGCGCCCAAGCCCGAGCCGCACGAGGAGTACAAGCCGTATCACGACCGCTCCAAAAGAAATACGAGCTACGACATTAACGAGCTTAAAAAGATAGATACGCTTGACTTTATGGACGAGCCCGGCTGGGAAGAAAGGGCGTTCGCCTCAGCCGATGAACAAAATACAGGCTGGGACGTACCGTTTTAAATGGAGAATTGTAGGGGCGAGCATTGCTCGCCCGCGAGATACGCACACCATTGGTTGTGACCCCGCCCGCAAAAAAACACTAACCTTTCCTTAACATCGTAGGGGAGCACCCATGTGAAATTCCCCTGACAGGGCAATGTCGTCAACTTAAGAAATAATCTCATACTTTTCCTTGCCATTGTAGGGGAGCACCCGCGTGTGCTCCCGAGGGCGTTCAATCATACTTTGATGTCCTATCCAGTCTTTCTGCGTGAACATTCTTCTGCGCGAACAAACGTTGGTTATCGCGGGCGGACACACGGTGATTCCCCTGTCAGGGGAAATGGGCGAAGCCCAAAAGGGTTGCCGACGTGCTAAGGTCCGCCCCTACTGAAAAAATGAGTCGCTGACGGAAAGAACGCCCCCTCCGCCGCTTTAAAGCGGCACCTCCCCCGAAACAAGTGTCGGGGGAGGCTTTAAAATAACGGAAAAGTTTATTGTCGGGAATAAAAGTTTTCGTATAACACAAAGCTATCTTCTCGAATTGTGGTGTCGCCACCGCGACGGGGAGGCTTTAAAATAACGGAAAAGTTTATTGTTGGGAATAAAAGTTTTCGTATAACACAAAGCTATCTTCTCGAATTGTGGTGTCGCCACCGCGACGGGGAGGCTTTAAATCGTTAATCGTTATTTTTTGACCAGCTCGTTGAGCGCGTTGACCGTTCTTGTAATATCCGCCTGACGCGAATGACCTTCCGCTCTGCCGTTGAGCACCGCTGTATACTTGCTGTCCGCGGAGGGATAAAACTCAACCGTATCGGTCGAGCCGTCCTCGGCGTAGGTGTAGGTTATCTTCAGCGCCGGACTGCCCGAGGGATTTTGGACCTTCGCGTCCGCAAGCTCTATCAAAGAAACCGCTTCATACAAGGTCGAGAAGTTCTCGGTCTGGATCTCCTTGCCGTTGTAGTAAACGACTGTGGTCGTCGACTCGGTCTCGGAGCCCTTGTCATCGGTCGTGAGCACGGTTTTTGAGCTCAATTTAAATTCATATTCTTTGCCGCCGGTCGATATCTTCATACCCGAGAGCGCGACCATTTTGGGATTGAGCGCGTACTCGCTGACGAGCTTTTCGTAATTCGTTTCGACCCACGGTACCTTTGTCGCCTTCAGTTTATAGACGACACTGCCGCCGTCGACCATCAGGTTGACATCGCCCTTGGTGTCGGGCTTTGAGCCGATGAGTGAAACGGTGGTGTCGGGATAGACCGCGGTCAGCTTTGCAGCGGATTCCGCGAGCCCGAGGTTAACAAGCTGGGTTTGCGACGGGTTCACCATAACCACGCTGTCCGCGAACAAGCCGCGGATACCGCCCTCGATCAGGCTGGATTCCTTTTCGTTGGCGTAGCACTCAACGGGAGACGTCATTTTGTAAGACGCGCTGACTTTCTCCGAATCGTTGGGAACAAGCTCGATTTCATCGGGGATACCGCCGCCCCAAATTTTGATGGAGCTCGCCTTGCTGTTATCGGTATCGGACGCCGAATCGTTTATCGTAAGGCTCATAAGGTCGGTCAGTCCGAAGTCGAACGCGGCTGCCTTTTCGGAATCAATAAGGTAAACATCGTCGCCGTCGCCGAACTTGATATACGTTCCCGCCTGCTGGGGAGCGTCATCGCCCACGATGATGATCGCCTTTGAGTTATCGTTGTATGTAACGGTGGCTGTCGCGCGCGGTTTGTCAAAGCCGAAATCCTCGGAGTTGTCTCCGTTGTCCTCACCCGCGACTGTTGAAAAATCTATCGCGGCCGAAGCAGAGGCTATCTGGTCGGGTACACCTGCCTGTATATCGTAGTCCTCGTAACCCTTAACGGTGTATTCCGTTGCCTTTCCTTTTGGAGTGTTGGAGAGGATATCAACGGTACCCTTTGCGTTTTCGAGGTGGATTTCTTTAATGTCGGCGGGGTAGTAGCTGATAAGCGAACCGCTGCCGTTTTGTTCGACCTCGCCCTTGTCGTTTCTTTCAACCGATGCTTGGTGAACGCCCTTTTTGTCGGTGGAGGTCGAGATCTGCGCCTCGTCAAAGGTGGCGGGATCGGTATCTGAATCTTCTCCGCCGCCCTTGGGGATAAAGATCAGCAACAGCATTACGCCCACAAGCACTACCGCTGCGGCGATTATTATTAACAGGACTTTTTTATTTTTCATTATTTATTCCTCCTGCGGATCCACATCACAAAACCGATTATCACTATGGCGAGCGGAAGCACGATAACAAAAATTATCAGCATGGCGTTGGCTGTTGATTTGTCTGTTATGCCGAGCTCTTTGTTTTCAAAAGATTTGCTCTCGATGGTAACGCTGTTGTCGCCCTTGTCGCTTATGGTGTTAAATACATTTATAAGGAAAGAAGAATTATTGAAGCTGTTGATTGCCATAGATTCCTTGCCAAACATTTTATCGGAACCAAAAACGATGACGCTTGACTTGCTGTCATTGCCGCTCTTGACACTCTCAGCCGCAACTGAAATCTTCTCGCCCTTTATTGCTTCCTTATAATCCCAATCCTCGGGAGCGTTGTTCGGCTTTATTCCCGCTTTGTCTGTAGAGTCAAGGAGCGAATGAGCGGTGTTTTCGTCATTGATCGTGATACCGCGCGACTGGAGAGCCACAACGGGGATATCGGGATTTTTGAGGTTTTCTGTATAGTATTCGGTATAGTCGGTGATAAACGCGAATTCCGACACACCGTTGAGCAGGTGATCCTGGCTTGTCTCAAACACAAAGCCGTCGCTCAAAGTAAGCTTCCATTCCTCAAGAAAAGCGCTGAGATTAGGCGTAGTTGTGTTGGTGGAATTCGGAATATAAATAAGTGTTCTGCCGTATTTTCCGCCGTTTTCGAGCCAATTCGATACCTTCTTGATAGCGTCTTCGTCATAATCGACCGCGGGCGCGTAAATCACAACGAACTTTGCGTCCTCGTCGATATTAGTCTTGAGGAGTGAAACCTCGTTGACCTGATAAGCGTTATCTGTAAGCAGGGTCTTGATTGCTGAATAATCGCCCTCCTGGTTACCCGTAAGAATATCTACGGTCACCTTGTTCTCGGTGGTAACATTAAGGATAGCCGTAACGACCGCCTGCTCGATTTTTGTTCCGGTAAAGTTATAATATCCGTATTCCGCATACTGCTCATCATAATCAAAGCATTCTTCGAGCGTCAGCGCCTTGTACCGGTCATCACATTCAACAAGCGCGACGTTTTTCTTTGAGGTCCAGTCAACATTACTGTACTTTTTGGTAAATGCCGGGTCGTCGACGATATTCTTATATTGTACCTTCAGCTTGCCGTTTGATGCGCTCTCCATTTTTTCAAGCAGATTCTTTGCCTGAACAAAGTACTCGCCGTTTTTGACGAAATCGTCCTCCGGAGTGAGGATATAAATATCAACATCCTTTTCGAGGTGCGACAAATAATCCACCGTATCCTCGTTTAGCTCATAAGCCTGGTTTGCCGTAAAGTCAACCTTCAGGTTCGGAAAACGACCGACAAGCAGGTTTACAACCACATTGAGCACAATGACCAGCGCAATGGTTATGATGACTATCACCGTCGCTATTGCGCCGTAGCGCGCCTTCCTTGATTTCAGGAATTCTTTTAGGCTGCGCTTTTCTTTGGTCTTCGTTTTATTATTATTTTTCTTGGTATTATCTTTGTTTTTTGAGGTTTCTTTCGCCTTGGTTTTTTCCTTCGATTTTTTTGTATCTTTAGCTTTTGAAGCCTCTTTTTCTACCGTCTTTTCGGCAGTTTTTTCAGTTTCCATTTTTGTTTTTTTATCTTCCACAGCGCACACCTCCTTAGCTCCAGCGTCTCCTGTCAAGCGCGCGCACCGTAAAGAAGAGGAACAGCGCTGTCACGCTCAAAAAGAATACAACGTCAACTATGCTGAGTATGCCGTACGTGAAATTCTCGTAATAGCTCAGGAAGTTGATTTTGTCGATTAAAGATTTTATCATAGCACCTGTGATCGTTATCCCTGTGATTGTGATAATAGTACCATCCGAGATAAGACTTATAAGGTAGTTCATCATACTGATGACAAGTCCTACACCCATACCAATGACCGCCGCGATGACCATACTTTCGGTGAGTACCGAAATAAACACATTTATTGCGATAAGCGCGGAACCCAAAAGCAACATTCCTAAGAATGTGCAAAGGATGACCGACCACTCGGGAGTGACAAAAAACGCGATCACAACAGCATAAACAAGGAAGATGCAGCAGCAGATGAAGTAGAGTAAAAAGGCTCCTAAATACTTGCCGAGCACGATCTCCGTAAGACTTGTCGGGGCGGTGAGCAGGGCTTGGTCTGTCTTCTGCTTTTTTTCCTCGGCAAAGGTCTTCATTGTGAGTATGGGTATTAAAAACAGAACTATGTAGAACATATTTCCGAACACGTATGAAAGGCTTGAAGAGTTGGCGGAAATGCAGTAATAATTAAAGAACAAACCCGAGAAGAAAAAGAAAATCGCCATTACGACATACGCGGTCGCCGAGCCGAAATACGCGCTGAGTTCTCGCTTTAGTATTGCGCTCATTTTTTCTTACCTCCTCTGTTGTCTGAATTTTGTGTCAGCTTAAGGAACATATCCTCGAGCGTTTCGTCGCCCGACTGCATCTCGAGTATCGGGGCGTCTATCCTTACCATTGCGCTGAAAACATCCTTGCGGATATCCTCGTCCTTTGAGTAAGAAATGCTGTATTTGACAGAGCCGTTTGAAAAACTGCGAACCTTTTCCGCCTTTTTTACACCGGGGATCTTTTTGAGCTCAGCCAAAACATCGCTCGATTTACTGTCAACTATGAGCGAGAGCTTCTTTTTGCCCGAGAAGGACTGCGAGAGCTCGTCGGTCTTGCCGTCGGCTACTATTTTTCCGTTTGAGATAACGATCACCCTTTCGCAGGTCGCCGAGATCTCGGACAGCACGTGAGAAGAAAAGATGACCGTGTGCTTTTTGCCGAGGCTCCTGATGAGCTTTCTGAACTCGATTATCTGCTTGGGGTCGAGGCCTACCGTGGGCTCGTCTAAAATAAGCACCGGCGGATTGCCGAGCAGAGCCTGAGCAAAGCCGACGCGCTGGCGGTAACCCTTTGACAAATTCTTGATTATCCTGCCGCCCTTGTCTTTGATGCCGACGATGCGCATTACCTCGTCTATATGCTCCTTTTTGGGGAGCTTGACCTTTTTGAGCTCAAACATAAACTCAAGGTATTTGCGTACCGTCATATCGGGATAAAGCGGCGGGACCTCGGGCAGGTAGCCGATTTTTTGCTTTGCCTTTTTCGGCTCCTCCAATATCTCGTGACCGTCTATGGTAACGGTTCCCGAGGTCGATGAAATATATCCTGTGATTATGTTCATCGTGGTTGATTTTCCGGCGCCGTTCGGACCCAAAAAGCCCAAGACCTCTCCGGAATCAACGCTGAAGCTGATGTTGTCAACAGCCTTTAGTTTTCCGTAGCGCTTTGTAAGGTTTTTGACCTCGATCATATGCCTCACTCCTTATAAAAGTTTCGACTAACCATATTTTGACCTTATTAATATTACCACAAAACATATCGTTTGGATAGTGCTTTTTTTATTTTTTTCAAAAATTTTTCACAATGTGCGAATGATCGGCCGCTTCTCGGGGATGATAAAAACAAAAACGGAGTGATCATATGCAGTTTTTGCGCGCGTTTATCACGGGCGGACTTATCTGCGTCATAGGGCAGATACTCATTGACAAAACAAAGCTGACACCCGCGAGGATCCTGACCGCGTTCGTCGTATCGGGCGTTGTGCTCGGGGCGCTCGGGCTGTATCAGCCGCTCGCGGATTTCGCGGGAGCGGGAGCGGCGGTTCCGATTTGCGGATTCGGGAACCTGATGGCGAACGGAGTAAAGGAGTCGCTGAAAACCGACGGCGCGCTCGGAATTTTAACAGGCGGACTGAAAAGCTCAGCCGCGGGCATCGGCGCAGCGGTATTTTTCAGTTTGATTGCGGGCTTGATTGCAAAATCAAAAGATAAAAATTAAAATAACGCTGTCACTCTTCAGTCTACGCCGTCGCAGCCGCTCCGATTTTTAAATTAATAACTGTAGGGGCGAGCATTGCTCGCCCGCGAGATACGCACACCGTTGGCTGTGACCCACGGGCGGGCAATGCCCGCCCCTACAATAAAAAATTTTTCCGGCAGAGAGTCAAAGTTTATTATCGGGAATTCGCGTTTATCAAATCCGCCGGCTTATTTTCTCGAATTGGATGCAACGTCACGTTGCAGGTGGCGCGGCACTTTAGTGCCGTGACGGAGGGGTCTGCGCTTCCGACAGCGCAAGGTCGTGGCGACGACAGCGCAAATTGTGATATTGCAACGGAAAACGGGGCATTAACAAAAAGGACACCCCCTCCGCCGCTTTAAAGCGGCACCTCCCCCGAAACAAGTATCGGGGGAGGCTTTAAATATATCGGACAAGTTTGTTGTCGGGAATTCGCGTTTATCAAATCCGCCGGCTTATTTTCTCGAATTGGATGCAACGTCACGTTGCCTGCAAAACTCGTTCATACAGCACTCTTCGCATTTTGGCGAGCGCGCGGAGCAGACCGCTCTGCCGTGGAGAACTAACCTATGACAAAAGTCGTTGCTCTCATCGGGCGGCAGGAGCTTTTTTAATTCCATTTCTATCTTCTTTTGGTCGCTCAGCTTGTGCAGACCGAGCCGCTTTGTGATGCGGATACAGTGGGTGTCAACCACCACCGCGGGCTTGCCGTAGACGTCGCCGCAAATGAGGTTCGCGGTTTTTCTGCCGACGCCCGGCAGCTTTGTCAGGTCGTCGATATTGTCGGGCACTTCTCCGCCGAAATCATCGCGGAGCATTTTGCACATCTCAACGATGTCCTTCGACTTTGTCTTGTAAAGCCCGCAACTTTTGATGTATTCGGCAACGTCGGCGACCTCGGCATCGGCGAGCTCATCAACGGTTTTATATCGTTCAAACAGCGCGGGAGTCACGAGGTTCACCCTCGCGTCCGTGCACTGAGCCGACAGACGGGTAGCGATCAGCAGCTCGTGCGGTTTTGTGTATGTAAGCGAACACTTGGCGTCGGGATACTCGTTTTTGAGAGCTTCAACGGCGGCAAGCGCGATTTGTTTTTTTGTCATATTATCTCCCCTTTTGAATTATCTTATCATATTTTAAAACCTATTGCAATTATATAAAATTATTGGTATTATTATAGTATAGGGGGCGCAGCTATGTACAAGAACTATATTTTTGATTTATACGGAACACTGATTGACATAAATACAGACGAGTGGAACGTGCAGCTTTGGAAAAAAATGCAGATACTCTACGGCTACCGCGGCGCGATCTATACCTACCGCGAGCTGCAAAAGGAGTACGGCAAGCTGATCGACAAGGAGAAAAAGGCGGTGCACCGCCGTCATCCCGAATACAGGGTCATCGACATAAAGCTCGACAAGGTTTTCCGCTCGCTGTACACACAAAAGGGCGTTAAACCCACCAAGGCGGACGTGCTCTATACCGCCGAGGCGTTCAGGTGTTTTTCGACTAAATACATAAAGCTGTACGACGGCGTTATCGACCTGCTCGACACGCTCAAGGAAAAGGGCAAAAAGATATATCTGCTCTCGAACGCGCAGCGCAGCTTTACCGAAAACGAGCTCAATATGCTCGGGCTGACGCCTTACTTTGACGGCATCTGCATAAGCTCGGACGAGGAGTGCTCAAAGCCCGACAAATGCTATTTTGACATCCTGTTTGAGCGCTACGGACTTAAAAAGAACGAGTCGGTAATGATCGGCAACGACTATCTTTCCGACATCGGCGGCGCGGCGGATTACGGCATCGACAGCCTGTATATCCACCAGAGCATTTCGCCCGTGATAGACGGCAAGCTCAGAAGCGACTACACGATTATGGACGGCGATGTTTTTAAAATCAAAAAACTTATCGTTAAATAAAGCACATCACCTCGGGAACAATAAACCCGAGGCGATTTTATTATTAATACATAATTAATTATTTATTATTGACACGTAATTTATTACGTGTTATAATATATAACGTAAGGGGGAAAGGTAATGAAAAGCTATTCTTCGCGCGAGGTAATTCAAATACTTAAAGCCGACGGCTGGTATGAGGTCGCGTGTGTCGGCGACCATCATCAATATAAGCACCCTTCAAAGCCCGGGCGCGTTACCGTTACCCACCCGCGAAAGGATTTCCCCATACGCACGCTCAAAAGCATTGAAAAACAAGCCGGTGTTAAATTTTAATTGTATCAAAGGAGGTCATCAAAATGAAAGACAGATATTCTTTTATCGCGATCGTATATACAGATGAAGACGGCGTCTCCGTTGAATTTCCCGATCTCCCCGGCTGTCTTCCCTGTGCCGAAACTATCGATGAGGCGGTCGACAACGCCCGCGAGGCGCTCGGACTTCATCTTTGGGGTATGGAACAGGACGGCGAGACGATCCCCGAACCGTCTACCATAAAGGATATCCAAATCGGGGACGGCGGAGTCCCGATGCTCGTTGATGTATTTATGCCGCCGTTCCGCGATAAGCTTACAAACAGATTTGTAAAAAAGACTCTTTCTCTTCCCGCTTGGCTCGCAGACCTCGCGGACAAGGACGGGGTAAACTGCTCAAAGGTTTTTCAGGCAGCGCTTATCGATTATCTCGGTGTAAAGCAATAAACCGCATAACGACCCTGCACCTCGGGAATACTACTCCCGAGGTGGTTTTTTTGAAAAAATATAAGCAAAGCAAAAAGTCAAAGCGTTACAATCAAACAGAGCCTGCGGATATTGTTGAGGAGCTCAACGCTGTATCGGCGACAGATTTTACGGGACTGATTCCCGCGAACCCGAATGAAAATATTGACGATGAATACGAGGATCTGTTCCCTGAATCCAATTTGTAGCCACATTAAAAAACGTCACCCAAATTTTAATTTTGGGTGACGTTGTTCTTTTATTGTTTTGTTTTTCGCTGCATTACGACCCGCCGTTGCAGAAACACTTGAACAAGCTGATGTTTTCCAAAGGCGGAATGGATGCAACGTCACGTTGCCGGTGTCGCCGCCGCGACTACGACTTACTTGTGGCTTACGTGCCAGATCTCCTCCGCATACTCGAGGATAGCTCTGTCTGATGAGAACTTGCCTGCGTTTGCAACGTTGAGGAGGCACTTCTTGCCGAATTCCTTGCGGTCTGCATAGTCTGCGTTCGCGCGGATCTTTGTCTCGATATAATCGGGAAGATCGAGGATAAGGAAGTAGTGGTCGGGATCGTGCCAGTGTGTGCCCTTTGTAAGAGCGTGGTGGAGCTCGCGGAAGCTGCCCTCACCCTGAGCGCCGTCATCATCAAAGGTGCCGTCGATAAGTGTGTCGACAACCTTCTTGAGCTCGGGGTTAGCCTCAAGAAGCTCTGCCGGCTTGTAGCCCTCTGCCTTGATCTTTTCGATGTCCTCTACTCTTGCGCCGAAGATATACTCGTTCTCAACACCTGCGCACTCGGCGATCTCGATGTTAGCGCCGTCCCATGTTCCGAGGGTGACCGCGCCGTTGAGCATAAACTTCATATTACCTGTACCGGAAGCCTCAAGACCTGCTGTAGAAGTCTGCTCGGAGATATCGGCAGCAACTACGATCTTCTCGGCGTAGGATACGTTGTAGTTAGAGATAAAGTAAACCTGAAGCTTGTCCTTTGTATCGGGATCGTTGTTTACGAGGTTAGCGATCTCGGTGATGTATTTGATGATAGCCTTAGCTCTTGCGTAACCCGGAGCGGCCTTTGCGCCGAAGATAAAGGTTGTGGGAGTCCAGTCGGGAAGCTTGCCTTCCTTGATGCGGAAGTAGATAGCCATGATCGAGAAAGCGTTGATAAGCTGTCTCTTGTACTCGTGGAGTCTCTTAACCTGAACGTCAAAGATAGTGTCGGGGTTAACGTCATAGCCGTCCATCTTTTTGATGTACTCGGCAAGCTGAACCTTCTTCTTAGCCTTGATCTTGTTGAACTTGTTGATAGTTCTTCCGTCGAGGCAGTCGTTGAGGACAGAAAGCTTTGAAAGGTCGATAAGCCAATCGTCGGAGCCGACCTTTTCGGTGATGAGCTCAGAGAGCTCGGGGTTGCACAGGCCGAGCCAGCGGCGCTGTGTGATACCGTTTGTCTTGTTGAGGAATCTCTCGGGATAAACCTCATACCACTCCTTGAGGAGATCTCTCTTGAGGATCTCTGTGTGGAGCTGAGCAACGCCGTTAACGTATGTGCCGGCGTATGTCGCGAGTCTTGCCATATGAACGGAGTTACCGTCGATGATGCGCATCTTTGCGCGCATTTCTCCGCTGACGCCCTTGCTTATGAGCTCTTCCTGACACTTGTTGGCGATCAGGCAGATGATCTCATAGATCTCGGGGATGACCTGAGTCATAAGGTCTGCGCTCCATTTCTCAAGAGCCTCGCTGAGAACGGTGTGGTTTGTGTATGAGCAGGTCTTGCGGGCAATCTCAAACGCCTCGTCAAAGCCCTTGCCCTCGAGCTGAAGAAGTCTTACGAGCTCGGGCACACATGATACGGGGTGAGTATCGTTGAGCTGGATAGCGTTCTCCTCGGCAAAGTGGCTGAAGTCGTTGCCGTGCTTTGCCTTGTAGCGGCGCATAATATCCTGAAGTGAAGCCGAGCAGAAGAAATACTGCTGCTTCAGTCTGAGCACCTTGCCCTCGTACTTGTTGTCGTTGGGATAGAGCACCTTAGAGATATTCTCGGCGTCGTTCTTTTCCTTAACGGCCTTGTCGTACTCGGTGTTGTTGAACGCTGTAAAATCAAACTCGTTTACAGCCTCTGCCTGCCAAAGGCGGAGAGTGTTGATGTTGTCGGTCTTGCAGCCGATAACAGCCATATCGTAGGGAACGGCCTTAACGGTCTGATCCTTGAACGAAACGGTTACAGCCTCGTCCTCTTTGCGGATGCACCAGGGATCTTCAAAGCGCTGCCAGTTGTCGGCAACCTCTACCTGATAACCATCCTCGATAAGCTGCTTGAAGAGACCGTACTTGTAGCGGATTCCGTAGCCGTCGAGCGGAACCTCCTGAGTAGCCGCCGAATCAAGATAGCAGGCTGCCAGACGTCCGAGACCGCCGTTACCGAGAGCCGCGTCGTCGATTTCTTCAAATACGTTGATGTCGATTCCTTTTTTCTTGAGGAGCTTTGTTACATCTTCGAGGATCCCGAGGCAGTAGAGGTTGTTGTACATCATTCTGCCCATGAGGAACTCCGCCGAGAAGTAGTAAGCTCTTCTCTCGCTGTTGTGCTTTGCCTTACTCTTTGCCCAGTTGGGAGCGATCTCGCCCATTACCGCCTTACCGAGAGCGAGGTGCAGCTCGGAAGGAGTAAGCTCTTTTACTTCTTTACAGTACATTGACTGAGCGGTGAGCTCGAGTTTTTCCATAATGTTACCCATTGATTAGTCCTCCAATCGGCCTGTTTCTACAGACAATGTTTTTAGTTTTTCGGCAAGCTCCGGGGTAAATACGTCGGGGCTTACTCTCCAAGTCCAGTTGCCGCCGAGTGTTGACGGGGTATTCATCCTTGCCTCTTTGCCGAGACCGAGAATATCCTGCATCGGAACAACCGCCATATCCGCCAAGCTCTCGTAAGCCGTGCGGATCAATCCCCAGTTGAACGGCTCGTCGTCGGGCATCTCGCAGTACTCGCGCGCATACGCGATGTCCTTGGGATCGGCTGTTTCAAGCCAGCCCATAACGGTGTCGTTGTCGTGGGTACCTGTGTATACAACACAGTTGCTTGTGTAATTATGCGGCAGATAATCATTTTCCTCGCCGCTGTCAAAGGCAAATTCAAGAACCTTCATTCCCGGGTAGCCCGTCTGCTCCATAAGCTCGGTAACGTCGGGGGTAAGGGTTCCCAAATCCTCTGCGACGATCTCTATCTCGCCGCACGCCTCTTCCATCATTTCAAAGAACTTGATCCTCGGTCCGTCTACCCACTCGCCGTTGATGGCGTTCTCTGCGGGATAGGGGATCGAATAGTAGCTTGCAAACGCGCGGAAGTGGTCGATCCTTGTAATGTCGTAAAGCTTCGCCGCAGCCTTTACGCGCTCAAACCACCACTCGTAGTCGGTCTGCTCAAGATAATCCCAGTCGTAGAGCGGGTTGCCCCAAAGCTGGCCTGTCGCCGAGAAATAATCGGGCGGACAGCCTGCGACCGCGATGGGATCGCCGTCGTCATATAGCTGGAAAATCTCGGGGTTAGCCCAAGTGTCCGCGCTGTCCATAGCGACATAGATAGGCATATCGCCCAAGATCTTGATGCCGAGTCCGTTTACATATGCGCGGAAGCTCTCCCACTGCTCATAGAATTTGAACTGGACGAATTTCCAGAAATTGATGTCGTTCCTGAGTCTGCGCTCGTAGCGGCGAACCGCGATCTCGTTGCGCATCTTGATGTCTTCGGGCCACTCGGTCCACGAAACCATATCAAAGCTCGATTTTACCGCCATATAAAGGGCATAGTTCCTGAGCCACTTGCTGTTCTTGCGCTTGAATGAGCGGAACTTTCTTTGATCGCGGGTTTTGTAGTTTTCAAAAGCTATCCTCAAAACCTTAAATCTGCTGTTATAGATTTTTTCATAATCAACTTCGGCGTCGTCGCTGCCCCAATCAAAGCTTTCAAGCTGCTTTTTGGTGACCAAGCCCTCTTCGGCGAGGGTATCGAGGTCGATCAAGTAGGGGTTGCCCGCGTAGGTTGAAAATGACTGGTACGGCGAATCGCCGTAGCTTGTCGGTCCAACGGGAAGAATCTGCCAAACCGTCTGGCCGGATTTCTTCAAAAAGTCCGCGAACTTGCGCGCCTCTTTACCGATGGTGCCGATACCGTAGGGGGAAGGAAGCGAAGTTATAGATAAAAGTATGCCCGCGCTTCTTGCCATAAAATCAACTCCAATCTGATGGATTTTTGTTTTTCCACAAGCTTTGTGCTAAATAACACCAATAGCCCATAGTATCAAAATCATTTTACCACAAATCTACTGATTTTTCAAGTATTTTTCATCATTTATATGGTCAATTTTTCAAATGATGTTGTTTTTTGAAAGAGTTTGATTGATTGAGAATTGAAAACGGATAACGGAGAATTGTAGGGGCGGGCATTGCCCGCCCGCAAAAAACGCCGACCTTTCCTTTACATCGTAGGGGCGGACTAAAATGTCCGCCCGCAAAGCCGTTCTTTACTGTCAAACCGCGCTGTCATTCGGAAAACGATCGCTTCCTATCAGCGGGCGGACACACGGGTCCGCCCCTACAATGTTAAGGATAACATTGCGCAAAACAAAAAGCCGCCCCGCCCCAATAGTAATCGGAGCGGGGCGACCCTTGATTATTCACTATTCTTTATTCGTTATTCTCTATTCACTCAGAAGCTCGATCCGCCGCCTCCGCCGCAGCCGCCTCCGCCGCCGCCGCAGCCTCCGCCGCCTCCGCCGAAGCCGCCTGAGGACGAGCTTACGTGGATGGTATCGGTTTTTATCAGAACCATATTAAGCGGAGTTGCCATCATTGTGCCGCTGGGTTGAATTTCTTTGAAAAAGCTATCGCGAGCGCGATCATAAGACCGAGCATAATCGAGATCACGATATAGCTTACGATCTTCATCGGCTCGGCTATCTGTTCGCCCTGAGCAGTCGCCGCCATCTGGGTGAACGCCTCTTTGGCGCAGGTGTAATAATCCCTGTTGGTAGCGTAATGGCTCACGTTGTCTGTGATTGAGCGCGCCTTTGAGCTGTTGATGCTCTTGAGCAGGTCGCCGTAGGACTGGATGCAGATATTTCTTGAGCCCATATTTATCATAAGGATCGACGCGCTGTCATATTCATAACACGCCTTGCGCTCTTTTCTCGCCTGTTCTAAATAATCGGAAACATTAATATTTGTCGTCCATAATATTGCGTGGCCGTATTTTGTCAGGGGCATCATTTCCTCAACAAGCTTTTTCTCATCGGAACTGCTGAGGAGATCATCATCGTCCTTGATCAAAACCTGATATCCCGTCTCGGGGTT
>CACYQK010000025.1:0-13482 GCA_902776495.1 uncultured Ruminococcus sp.
CGAGCACGGTCTGACGCGGCACCACCTCGAGCGCGAGGATATGCCTGCCGCCCTCGGTGACGGTCTCGAACACCTGAGAGTCCTGAATGAAGGGCAGGGCGTTGAAATGACCCTCGACCTCGGCGGGCGAGATGTTCTCGCCGTTGGGGAGGACGATGATCTCCTTGATCCTGCCGGTGATGTAGAGCAGTCCGTTCTCATCTTGGCGCACAAGGTCGCCCGTGTGGAACCAGCCCTCGCTGTCAAAGCCGTCCTCGTCGCTGCCGACGTAGCCGTCCATCATGTTTTTGCCGCGCAGCCACAGCTCGCCGTCCACGATCCTCAGCTCCTGATTGGGATAGGGATAACCGATGGAATCGGGGTACTCAACGCTGACGGGGTTGCCCGACACGAGATTTGCGGATTCGGTCAGACCGTAGCCCTGAAGCAGCTTGACGCCGAGCTTGTCATACTCCTCGATCAGATAGGGTGCAACTGCCGCAGCGCCGCAGATGATGGTTTTGAGGTCGTCGCCGAGCATGTTCCTTCCGAACTGCTTGGAGAGCGAGAGCGACATCTCAGCCAGCGCGGGAACCATAACCATGATGGTAGGCTTGAAGGTCTTGATATCGCGGAACATATTCTTGTTGTTGTCGCAGATCATAAGGGTGCTGCCCGTGTAGAGCGAGGTCATCAGGTTGCGGATAAGTCCGAAAACGTGAGAGAGCGGAAGCACGAGCAGATACCTTTGATAAAATACATCCCAAACGCCGTAGCAGCCGTTGACCGTGCCCTGCATAACCGCGCCGTTTGAGAGCAGCGCGCATTTGCTCTTGCCTGTCGTGCCGCCCGTGAACATCATCACGCAGGGGGTTTGGGCAGTGCAGCTGACAAGCTGCGTCTTTGTGTCGCTTGTTTCGCTTATCTCGATAAACCCTACGTGATCGAGCTTTAATTTGGCGAGCTCAACGCTCTCTTCGAGCGAGCCCTGATAAACGAGCGTGTTTATACCGAACTTTAAACAGCAGCCGAAAACCGCTGTTTTGTCGAGGTGGGCGGGCATTATCACCGCGGTGAGCCCGAGGGTAACGACCGCTATATACGCCTTTACAAAATCATAGGAATTCTGTGCGAGAATAGCCACCCTAGCGTTTTTCTCACCCTTTGTTTTTTCGAGGATAAGAGTCCTGAAACCCGCGGCGTCTTCCTCGAGCTCCAAAAATGTGTGGGTGCTCTCGATGTCTTGGACAGCAACGATGTTGGGGTATTCCCTGACGCAGTTTTCCCACATCTCGCTTACGGTGTCAAGCTCGATTATCTTTTCATAATCCTCGGGCTTGGTGTATGGTCTGAATTTTTCTCTGGTATCTGTAATCATATTTATCTCCTTTGATCAGCTAAATCCTTTAGCTGTTTTTCTCTTTCATAAAGCAGCTTTGTAGCCGCGTCTATCTCGGCAAAGGTAGGGCGCTCGCCGTACAGCTCGGTCACGCTCACCCTCTCGCCTATCACTACCTTTAAGCGCGAGAAAAAGCTCTCTCTCGGCTTGATATATACGGGCACTATCGGCGCTCCGCTGCGGATAGCCATAAGCGTCATTCCCGATTTAAAACCCGCCTCGGCCTTATCGTCCCCGCTTATCCTGCCCTGCGGGAACATCGACACGATCTGCCCGCTTTTGAGCCTGTCGGTGATCTCGCGCATAGTGTTCATCGTAACGTTGCTGCGGTCTATCTTGATACAGCCGCAGGCTCGCAAAAATCCGCCCGCGCCACTGTCCATTATCTCCTCGCTGGCGATAAAGTGGTGCCGCCTGTACCAGAACACCGTCATAAGATACACGGGGTCGATGAATTCGGTGTGGTTCGCGATTATCAGCGCGCCGCCGCGGATTTTTTCCTTTGCTTTTTCGCTCGTAAAAGTCTTTTTAGGCCTGAGCAGCAAAAGCGTGGGTATCGCTCCCGTCACCCTTATAAAATCTATAACGAAATTTTTGGGGCTGAACAAGGGAGCCTTATTCTTTTTTACTTTGTTCATTCAGCTCATTCCCCAATTCGATTATCCTCTGCCTCAGCGCGTTCGTGAACAGGGCGATGTTTTCCTTTTCGTCAAGCGAATCGTCGGTGAAGTCCGAAGGCTTCATCGGCGTGCCGATGATGACCCTCGCGCGCGCTTTGCAAAAATACTTTCCGTTTGTATAAACCGGTATCACGGGAACATCCGCCGTAAGGGCGAGGTACGCCGTGCTGGGCTTGAATTCAAGCGGAGTCTCTTCCTCCGGACGCGGGATACGGCTCTCGGGAAAGGTGCCGACCACGCCGCCCTTTTTGAGGATTTCTTCGGATTTATATAAAAAATCAAAGTTATGGATGTCGCGGTCAACATAGATACCGCCGAGCATTTTCAGAAACAGCCCGAGCGGCTTTTTGTCAAAGAGCACCTCTGCCATCTGCACCCTGAGCGTGCGCGTGAAAAACACGAACAGCAAAGCCGCGTAGTCAAAAACCGAGGTGTGGTTTGACGCTATGACCGCAGCGCCTTTGATGTGTCTGCCCTGAACCGATCTGTCCTGATAGTACACCTTTGTGTTGAAGACTATCCGCTGAGGCAGCCATCCGGTTATTTTTACAAACCAGTTGAATATTTTAATCAGCATTATTCAGCCTGTCCTTTATGTATGTGTGCAGTCCCTTTACGCTGTTGAGGCTGCTGTCGCCCGTCGGGAAGGGTATTTTGTACTCCTCCCTGAGCTGTGAGATTATCGCCAGATAATCAAGACTTGTGCCGCCCTCGTCAAGGAAGAAGTCGGCGGTATAGCCGATCTCGCTCTCGGGCTTGTTCAGCGCGATCGCGAACATACGGGTTATCGTACGCGAGATCTCATCATCCAAGCGTTGCTCGCTGTCCTTATCGGGCTTGACCTCGGTCAGCTGACCGTTTGCGTATTCGCGTGTTAATCTGATACGGTTGAGCTTGAATTCGTCGCCCTTTAGCAGACTGTCCTCAACAAATACTACCTTTTGTATCTGTCCCGCAAGGCGCAGATCGGCAAGTCTTTGGCGGACGTCCGATTTTATTTTCTCTAACTTTTGGGCAGAGATGTATTTGTTGACCGAAACTATAAGCGTCGGGATAGTTTTTCCGTCCTCGTCCACGCCGATAAGGCAAACTCCCCTTACGCCGTCGCAGATAAGCTTTTGCTCGATAAGATTCGGGTTTAGGTTCTCGCCGTTCGGGGCGATAATAAGGTCGTCGCGCCTGCCGAGGATGCGGTAGCGCTTGCCGTCGAATGACGCTAAGTCGCGGGTGTTGAACCAGTCGCCGTTCGGCTGCTTTTTTCCGTCCTCGATTATGTAGCTCGCCATAGCCTTGCCCCTGACAAGCAGCTCGCCGTCCGGGTTGATTTTATACTCCACGCCCGCCATCGGAAGCCCGACAGAGCAGGAGTTGAGCAGCTTTTTGCTGCCGCTGAGCTCGACCGAGGTTATACCTATCTCGGTCATTCCGTAGCCGTCCGCGAGGCGGTAGCCGATCGCGTTGAAAAACTCCATCGTCTCGGTGCTGATGTAGCTTCCGCCGGTTATCATAAACACAATGCTCTCGCCGAACATATTCTCTCTGACTTCTTTGAATGCGAGCTTGGAAAACAAGTTGCCGAGGATCGGGAAGTCGCCGATAGCGCGGCTTATTTTCATACCCTTTTCAAACTTCTTATATGTGTCCTCGCCGCGCTCCTTTATCGTGCGCAGCGCCTGCTCATATACCTTTTCCCAAAACAGCGGGACCGCGAAAACGTGGGTCACCTTATGCCTTTTTATAGTATTCGTGATCGTGCTCGGCTGCATATCGTTGAGGCGTACAAAGGTGCGCGAGAAAAACGCGAACCATATATATACGGCGACCAAGCCGAAAATATGATAAAACGGCAAAAACGTCAAAAGCTTTAGCTCACCCTCATAATGCATTTTGACCTGTCTGCATTTTTTGATCATACTGTAGCTGCCCTTTATCTGCCGGTAGAACTTCTCGGCAGTATAAGCGCAGATCTTTACATTGGCGGAGGTCCCCGAGGACATCACAAATATCTCTGTGCCGAATTCTCCGATTTCGATTTTTGACTCCGCGGCAACGATGTCCGCGCATTTTACAGTTCTTACCGAAAACTCCTTTTCGTCCGAGATAACAGCCGCAGCGTTGCAGGTTTTGAGCGCGTACTCGAGCGTGTCGTCATCGAGGCGCATATTCATTAAAAGCGGTCTGAATCCGCTGATGATAACAGCCCAAAACATCTCTATCCAGTCAAGGCTGTTTTCCATATATATACCTACAACCGCGTTTTGCTTTTCGCCGCTTAAAAGCTCCTTTAGCGTGCGCGCCTTTAAAAGGATCTCCTCCTTTGCCTGAGCGTAGGTCGTCTTTATTACCCTGTAACCGCGGCTCTCCTCAAACATTGTGTTTTGACCCTCGGAAAACATCAGCTCAAACAACAATTCAAAATCGCGTTTTGAGTTACTGTATTTATTCAGTTTTGCTTCTACAAAGGCGTTTATCGAATTATATCCGCCGAGCGTGTGCTTGTCCATAAAGTCTAATCAAGCCCCTATTTCTCCATTTTACAATATCCTAAACAGTATAGCATTTTATTAGATAAATTGCAATATCTTTTACCATAATTTATGTAAAATACGCAAAAATCTGCACATTTTTTTCAGGGTTTCATTAATTGAGGATTTGCGCCGAGGTGCTTTCTTGACAAAAAGTGTTATTTGTGCTATTTTTTGAGTACTAAATTTGACCGAGGGAGGTGCGCGCCGTGAGCGATGAAAGGCTCAAACACCGCAAGCAGTTTTTTGACTACGAAAAAGAGCTTGCCTATATCAACGAGATGAACCGTCTGGGCTGGAAGCTCGAGCGCGTTAGGCACGGCCGTGTTTATGAATTTGTCAAAACCGAGCCCGAGGAATACACCACCCTGATCTATGCCGAAAAACGGAGCAAGCTAAAAGAAACCGAGGCTCTCGCCCGCCGCTGCGGATACGAGACCATCCCCCACAAGGCGGACGGGCTCAAAAGGATGCTCTACCTCACCGGCAGACGGTTTGAAGTATCTCCTGTTTTTTATAACGACAACGAGGCTATCCTCCGCGCACAGCGTATGGTACACAGAAGATTTTTGTTTATGAGCGTATTCTGTGTTATCATTTTACTCGCGCTTATTGCCGTGCTCACGCTATGCTTTCTTATTCCGGCGTTGACCTCCGGCAAAAGCCCGTCGGAATTCCCGATGTTCTTCGGACTGACTATCGGCTTTTCGGTGCTGACATTGGTTTTCCTTGTCTTTACCTGCATATATATAGGCTCGGCAGCAGGCGTTAAGAAAAAGATAAAGAATCTGCTGAAAAAGCAGGAAGAAAAGGCAGAGCGCAAAAAAAGAGCGGCTCAAAGAAAAATCGAACCGGAGCTTATTGAACAAAGCAAATCAATTGAGCCCGAGCAAAGAGCCGTTGATATGACAAAGGACGTTCCTAAAGACGAACAGAAGGAAGAAGTCCAAGAAGAAAACGACGACGCTACCGACAATGAACAGGAAACCGAGTCCGAAGAAAAAACAGAAGAATAATAAAAAACAAAGGCTATCGCGAAAACGATAGCCTTATATTTATTCTTCTGTTTTGTTGAGTGTGACAACGATTTTGAATTCCGAGTCTTCCGGTATAAGAACACAGTTGTATTCGTAGTCGCTGTATTTTTTGCCTGTGTAAGTGTCGATCTGCGATGAGGCGCTGTTTACGATTTGATTCTTATAGCTGTTGAACGAACCGTTCGAGGTAAAGTCACCGGTGCTCACCGTTACCGTTCCGCCGCTCAGCGACGTGTTCTTTTTCATACCCGCGGCTGCGCAGTATTCGTCGACCGCGGCGCGCCATCTGTCAGCGTTGCTCCTTGTGCATACCTTTGCGTGAGTCAAAACAGTGTCATCCGTAATGGCCGCGGGAGTTCCGCCGCCACCGCCCTGCTGCGGCTTTTTAACCGTAACGACACAGTGCGTAGTGGCTCCGTTGTAGGACTTAACGGTAATCTGCGCCGTTCCCTCGCTTTTTCCGACAACGGTGACAATGCTGTTGCTCAGGCTTACCTGAACACACTTATTGTTTGAGCTTACGCTGCAGGTTTTGGGAACTGCGTTCTCGGGATCATAGCTGAGCTTGAGCTGAGCCTTCTCTCCGACCTTGATAGTGATATTTCTGTAGTTCAGGCTGATAGTGCGGATCGAGCGCTCGTTTATCTCCTTGCCCATCCTGTCCCTGATACCGGCAAGATTTGGGTTGATATTATTATTTGTTATGGTATCCTTGGGGATATTTGCCTGGACCGGTTTTCTTGTTGTCGGCTGAGTCGCATCTGTTTTAGGCTTAGTCGTCTTTTGATCTTTTGCCGTAGTCGGCTGAGTCTCGGACGGGGATGTACTCGCCGCGGTCGAGCCCGCCTGTGTTGTGGTTTGATCCTCGGCGTATGTTGCGGAAGCGGCAACTGCCTCGTCAGGGGTAGCGACGATCTCTTCCTCTTCTTCATTTTCGCATCCCGTGAAAATACAGACAGCGATCAATATAGCTGTAATAATTGCGTAAATGCTTTTTTTCATAATCAATCATAACCTATCTTTATTATACACAATATATATGTGGTACTATATTCTAACACAACTTGTTGATTATTGCAAGAGCAAAGCGCAAATTGTGCTATTTTTCCTGTGATATGTTGGAATTTGAAATTTTTTTGAAAAGTTTTGGTATTCCGTTTACAACGCGGAGCGATAGTTATATAATAGTATATATCCACACTGACCGCGAGGTGAATTATGAAAAAATACATCCTTGCTCTTGACGAGGGCACAACCAGCGTCAGAGCTATTCTTTTTGACAAAAACGCCGAGACGATCTGTACGGCGCAGCACGAATTCACCCAGATATATCCTCAGCCCGGCTGGGTAGAGCACGACCCAATGGAAATCTATGCCAACCAATACGCCGCTATGACCGAATGTGTGGCAAAAAGCGGTATTGACCCCGATGAGATCGCGGGTATAGGCATAACCAATCAGCGCGAGACCACCGTTGTTTGGGAAAAGAAAACAGGCAGACCGGTATGCAACGCCATCGTATGGCAGTGCCGCCGAACCTCAAAGCTCTGCGAGGAGCTGATAAAAAGCGGCAGCGGTGAATATATTGAAGAAACAACGGGACTAAGACCCGACGCGTACTTCAGCGGCACAAAACTCAAATGGATACTTGACAAATACGACCCCGACCGCAAGCGTTCAAAAAACGGCGAGCTGCTGTTCGGCACGATCGACACCTGGCTTTTGTGGAAGCTGACCGACGGCAAGGCTCACCTGACCGACGGCACGAACGCCTCGCGCACAATGCTTTATTCACTCAAAACAGGCGACTGGGATGACAGACTGTTGGAGCTTTTGGATATTCCGTGCGAGCTGCTGCCAAGGATTTGCAGCAGCAGCGAGGTCTTCGGCTATGCGAACGTTATGGGAGCAAATATCCCGATCTGCGGTATCGCCGGAGACCAGCAGGCTGCGCTGTTTGGGCAGGGCTGCTTTAAGCGGGGCGACGCCAAAACCACCTACGGAACAGGCTGTTTTTTACTTGAACACACGGGCAGCGAACCCGTTCACAGCAAAAACGGGCTTATCACCACTGTTGCCGCGACCGAAAAAGGCCGCCCGCGCGAATACGCGCTTGAAGGCAGCGTTTTTGTGGGCGGAGCGGTGATACAGTGGCTCCGCGATGAGCTCGGGCTTATTCGCGAATCGCGCGACAGCGAGTACTTTGCGGGCAAGGTAAATGACAGCGGCGGGGTTTATGTAGTTCCTGCGTTTGCGGGGCTCGGCGCGCCGTACTGGGATATGAACGCCCGCGGCGCGATCACGGGGCTGACGCGCGGCACGGGTATAGAGCACATAATCAGGGCATCGCTTGAATCTATTGCGTATCAGACAAACGATCTGCTTGCGGCTATGGTCGCCGACAGCTCGAGCAAAATCGAAACGCTAAGGGTCGACGGCGGTGCGGCGGCAAACAACTTTTTGATGCAGTTCCAAGCGGATATTTCAAACACTGTCGTATTCCGCCCATCTAATCAGGAGGCTACCGCCGCGGGAGCGGCGTTCCTCGCGGGACTCGCCGCAGGCTTTTACAAGGACAGGGACGAGCTTTTGTCGCTGTGTCAAAACGGAGTCGAATTCAAGCCGTCAATGGATAAAGAAAAACGCGAAGAACTGCTTTGCGGCTGGCACAAAGCCGTCAAAGCGGCTCAGGTAAAATAAGCACTTAAAGGAAGTAATTTTATGGTACAGATAGTTGACAAAAAGGTTTTATCCTCCGACGGAGTTCATCAGCTTGTCGGTAAGGTGTATATCCCCGAGGGTGATATCAAGGGTTTATTTCAGGTAGTTCACGGTATGATCGAGCACATTGAGCGCTACCACGACTTTATGCAGGAGGTCGCCGAAAACGGATATATCGTTTTTGCTTACGATCAACTCGGTCACGGTCACACCGCTGTCGACCGCAGCGAGCTCGGCTTTATCGCTCACGAAAACGGCTGGAAACATCTTGTGGACGATGTGAACCGTTTTGCCGAGGAGGTCAGAGAGGAATACGGCTCTCAGCTCCCCTACTACCTTATGGGGCACAGCATGGGCTCGTTCATCGTAAGGCTCACCGCCGAGAAATTCGATATGAATGACAAGCTGATAATTATGGGAACAAGCGGTCCTAACCCGGCTGCTCAGCCAGGTATCGCAGCTATAAAGCTCGTAAAGAAAACCAAAGGCGAGCGTTATTATTCAAAATTCCTCGAAAATCTCGCATTCGGCACATACAATAAAAAATTCGGCAACGACGATCCCCTGAACTGGATCAGCTCTATCAAAGAGGAACGCGATAAATACAGAAATGACCCCTTGCACGATTTTCACTTTACCGCCTCGGCTATGGAGGATCTTATCAATCTTATACATGAGTGCAACACAAACCGCTGGTTCAGCTCCCGCGTCACCAAAAAGCCTATCCTTCTGATTTCGGGAGCGGACGATCCCGTAGGCAATTACGGCAAGGGCGTAAAGGCTGTTCACGACAAGCTTAAAGCAAACGGCGCTGATGTTAAATTCAAGCTCTACGCGAACGCAAGGCACGAGATACTCAACGACATCTGCGCCAAAAAGGTCAAGAAAGATATTTTGGAGTTTATCGCGAAAGAATACCGAAAACACTGATAAAAAAGCTGTCACAGGGCACAACCTTGTGACAGCTTTTGTTTCGCTTATTTTTCTTTATCAGAATTTTAAATCATACCAGAGCAGGAATGCGTAGATTGCGTATACCCTGCCCCAGAGCTGTTCCTCGCCGCCGAGGTAATCGTTCCAGAGCTTTTCGAGCACTTCCCTGTCAAAGAATTTCTTTGATGTCTCTCCGAAGAATTTTTCGTAAATCGGCTTGTTGAAACGCTCGTCCGACAGCCACTTGCGCACGGGTACAGGGAAGCCGACCTTTTTGCGGAAAGCTACCTCGTCGGGCAAAACTGAGCTTGCCGCCTTGCGGAAAACGTACTTGTTCTGATCGTGCGCGAACTTGTATTCCGGCGGTATCTTCATCGCGACCTCGAGCAGTCTGATGTCGCTGAACGGAGTGTGGAGCTCGATGCCGCAGGCTGTGCTGGTGCGGTCGGTGTTGAGGTAGATATCACCCTCGAGCCAGAGAGAAATATCGACCGTCAGCTTTTGGTTGAGCGGGTCAAGTCCTTGGACCTCGCTCCAGAGCTGCTCTACGGGCTTGACCGCCCTGACGCTCTCGTCATAGTCCTTCATCAGCGACTTTACATAGTCTTCAGACATAATATGCGAGCAGGTCAGGTATGTCCATTCCTTGGGGATGTCGCGCTTGTGGGCATTGTAGCCGCCGAAGAATTCGTCGATACCCTCGCCCGAATACACGATGTCCGCGTGCTCCTTGACCGCCTTGCAGCCGATCGAAAATGCTACCGCCGAGGCGTCGCCGAGCGGCTGACCCATCTTGTCGATTACCGTTGGGATGCGCTCAAAATACTCCTCGGGAGTGATGATTTTTTTGCCGAATTTTTTGTTTAATATCTCAGCTGTCTGACGCGCGAGCTCTGATTCGTCAAAGCCCTGCTCGCCGTAGCCTACGGTGTTCGCCTGAACAGCGTCGCCCGCCGCGAATAGATACGAGGAATCTACGCCGCCCGAGAGGAAAGATTCCTTGTACGGGCACTCGGTGTCTGCGCGCTCCTCGTCGAGGATCTCGGTAATTACCTTCTCGATCTCCTTTGCCCACTCGTCCTCGGACTTTGAGTAGTCGGGCTCAAAGTTGAGCTTAAAGTAGCGGACTGTCTTTGCCTGAGCGCCGTCCCACTCAACATAGTGACCGGGCAAAAGCTTGTAAATACCCTGATAAAAAGTCTGCTCGCCGATGGGATAGCCGTAGAAAAGGTACTGCTGGAGCATTTCCATATTGAGCTTTTTTTCAAATTTCGGGTTTGAAGCGATCTCGTCAATGTCGCCCGAGCAGAGGAATTCTCCGCCGCAAACGGCGTAAAACATCTGCTTTTGACCGACCTGATCCCTGACGCAGTAGAGCTTTTGCTTTTCATCGTCCCAAATAGCGAAAGCGAAAGCGCCGCAGAGGTGGCTCATCAGTTCCATTCCCCATTTTTCGTAGGCTTTTGTAAGGATCTCGCTCTCGCGCTCGGCACGGCTCAAGCCCTGCTCAATGCCAAGCTCGTCGCAAAGGTTTTTAAAATTGCGGATATAACCGCTGAAATAACGAATTTCCGTTTTTGACATACTGTAACCCCCAATGTCGAATTCTGTAGAAATTATATCATTATTGTCCGGCATAGTCAATCATTCAAAAACACAAAGTTATTTCAAGGAGTTATATTTCCTTTTTAGAAATATGTGACAGATGATTTAATAAGTGCTTTTCGGATAATGCTTCTCTATAATACAGGACCGTCTAAACCGGGTTCATATCTATCCGTTTTGCTATAGACAAACACAACCTGTTTGTGGTAAGATAATAATATATTTAGAAAGATGAGGGGGTTTTTATCATAAAAAAATGCGATACACTTGGTATGCTGTATTTTGCAGTACATTTTATTGTTGAAATAACCTCATTTTACGTGCTGACTTCATATATCGACAGCATCTACGTATGGTGGCTGATGTTGATTTATGACTTTGTCGCTTTTGTGCCGCAGGGATTTTTCGGCTTTTTGCGCGATAAAAATATCAAAATCAACTTTGCGCTCATCGGGACCGCGCTTACAACTTTGTCGCTTGTTCTGATGTGGCTCAATCTAAATGCATTTTTGATCATCGTAGTGATTTCGCTGGGCAATTGTCTGATACACGTTCACGGTGCGGAGTTGACTTTGCGCTCATCCCCCGGAAAAATGACGCCGAGCGCGGTTTTTGTGGCGGGTGGTTCCTTCGGACTTGTGGTCGGCAAACTGATGGCTATGCATCATATCCAAATCATTTTTGTGTTAATAATCAACCTTTTGTCCCTCGCGCCTATTATGCTCGCCGAGCTGTTTAAGGATGATGACGGACATGATAATCTGAAAAAATATCGCTTTGCCTCAAATCGCTTTTCGCCGGCTGTGATCATAGCGCTCGCGACCTTTGTTGTTGCGGTGCGAGCCTTTATGGGCTACGGGATCCCGACCTCATGGAACAAAACCGAGCTGCAAACGATCCTGCTCTTTTTCGCTATGGGTATCGGAAAGGGCCTGGGCGGTGTGCTGACCGACAAAATCGGGATTCGCCTTACCGCTATAATAAGCACCATCGGCGCGTTACCGTTTTTGATCGCGGGAGAAAACCTTATGACCATCTCGCTGTTAGGCATCTCGATATTCAGTATGACTATGGCTGTTACGCTGGCGCTGATCGTATCGGTACTGCAAAAGTATCCGGGCGTCGCTTTCGGCTTTACGACCTTAGGTTTGTTTTTGGGAACTTCCCTGATGTTCTTTTTCAGGATCCGTTCATTTTTACTCAACGCGATCCTGATTTCCGTGTTAACAGTTTTATGCATGCTGATACTCGGCATGATATGTTCAAAAAAAGATAAGGAGAAAAAATTATGAGTATTATTTGGAGTACACCAATTTCGGCAGACGGTATTATTCCGCCTGACAGCAGACTGTCAAGCTCTGAAGAATCTGATTACTATTCCGATGATAGCTCGGATTACGTAGTCTATTATTCCGAGGACGAAAGAAACGACGAATCTTCCGATGAGCAATCCGACTACCAAAGCTCCGAATCCGAAGAAATATCCTCAAACAGCGAATCCGAAAGCTCCTCATCCGCCGAGAACAGCACGACCGCGGCTAAGGAAACCACTGCACCTCCCACTGAAAAAAGCTCAACCGCAGCTAAGAGCACGACCACTACCGTAGCGCCGACTACCACGCCGGGCGACAACAATAATTCCTCCGGCATAGATTCACTGATCACCGCGCTGCTTATTATTCTTCCGATTCTTTTTGTAGCGCTCCTCAGTATCATCGGTGTATTGATATGGCGCAAAAAATCCAAACCGCAAACCCCGCCTCGGGATAACTATCCGTATTATCCGCAGAACGATCCGCAATCCCCGCCTCGGGATAACTATCCGTATTATCCGCAGAACAATCCGCAGAATCCGCCTCGGGATAAATATCCGCATTATCCGCAGAATCCGCCTCAGGAAAATAATATGCGCAACCCCCGGAACGATCCGCAAAATCCTCCCTTCAACGGAGATAATAAACAGTGAATCCGTACTTGAAGTCTATTCTCACTGCTCTGCTGCTGACTCTTGCCGTAGAGTTGATCGCTGCCGCCGTGCTCAGGGTGCGCAAACCGACGGATTATCTTTTTATTGCGCTTGTTAACTGCTTTACGAACCCTATCGTAAACCTTATATACTATTTTTCCGTAGTATTTTTGCCTGAGCCCGTGCCGTACTTTATTATGGCTCTGCTTGAAGTCGCAGTCGTATTTACGGAAGCCTTGCTGTTCTCGCGCCTTCTCAGTTATAAGCGTCTGCGTCCAATCATTTTTTCGCTGATTCTAAACGCTTCTTCCTTTGCGGCAGGCTGGATTTTTGTATTGATAAAAAGCATATTGTTTTCCCAATAAACTGAATAATACAACAGCTCCCCAAACGCCATTGCGCGTCAGGGGAGCTTTGTCATTTTACTTTATTATTGTATTATTCCTGACCGGGAACCTGAGGAAGACCCTTGAAGCCCTGCTCAAGATCCTCGTCTGTGGGGATGTAGTCGCTCATTTCGCCGTCGTTGAACTTCTCATAAGCGACCATATCAAAGTAACCTGTTCCTGTAAGACCGAAGAGGATAGTCTTCTCCTCGCCTGTCTCCTTGCACTTGAGAGCCTCGTCGATAGCAACG
>CACYQK010000026.1:0-27542 GCA_902776495.1 uncultured Ruminococcus sp.
CGCTCGACCTGTTCGCGCAAGTCCTTGGTCTCGCGCACAAGGTCAAGGAACTGCCGCATAAGCTCGTCGCGCTTGTCCTTTAACATTTTATGACCGCGTATCGCAGTTGTAAGCTGCTTTTTGAGCTTTGTCAGCTGCATACGGGTCGGGTTTACATTCATTACTGCCATAATTCTACCTCAAATCAGCGTCCGTAGAACTCGTCGAGCATATCGTCCTTGATACGTTTCAGCTCGCTTCTCGGGAGTATCGCGAGCAGCTTCCAGCCGATGTCGAGGGTCTCCTCGATAGAACGGTTGGCGTCGTAGCCCTGAGATACATACTCCTTCTCGAACGCCTCGGCAAACTCGGCGTACTTTTTATCCATATCGGTCAGCGCCGCTTCACCTAAGATTACCATAAGCTCACGCGCGTCCTTGCCTCTCGCGTAGGCTGCAAAGAGCTGGTTCATCGTCGCGGCGTGGTCCTTACGGGTCCTGTCGGGTCCGATACCCTTATCCTTAAGACGCGAAAGCGACGGAAGTACGTCGATCGGCGGAGTTACGCCCTTGCGGTAAAGCTCACGCGAAAGAATGATCTGACCCTCGGTGATGTAGCCGGTGAGGTCGGGGATCGGGTGGGTCTTGTCGTCCTCGGGCATTGTGAGGATCGGGATAAGTGTGATAGAACCGTCGTTTCCTCTCAGTCTGCCGGCTCTCTCGTACATTGTAGCGAGGTCGGTGTACATATATCCGGGGTATCCGCGTCTGCCGGGGACCTCTTTACGCGCGGCCGAGACCTCACGCAGAGCGTCGGCGTAGTTGGTGATGTCGGTCATAATTACAAGAACGTGCATACCCAGATCGAACGCCAAATACTCCGCGGCGGTGAGCGCCATTCTCGGGGTAGCGATACGTTCGATAGCGGGGTCGTTCGCGAGGTTTACGAACATTACCGTTCTGTCAATAGCTCCGGTCTCCTTAAAGGACTGGATAAAGTAGTTAGATTCCTCAAAGGTGATACCCATAGCGGCAAATACAACGGCGAACTGCTCGTCCTTGCCGCGTACCGTAGCCTGACGCGCGATCTGCGCGGCGAGCTGGGCGTGGGGAAGACCCGAAGCCGAGAATATGGGGAGTTTCTGACCTCTTACGAGCGTGTTAAGTCCGTCGATAGCCGAAACGCCCGTCTGGATGAACTCCTGCGGATAGTTACGCGCGGCGGGGTTCATCGGCGTGCCGTTTACGTCGAGGCGTTTTTCGGGGATAAGCGCGGGACCGCCGTCGATGGGGTTGCCCAGGCCGTCAAATACGCGGCTGAGCATATCGGGGGATACGGGAAGCTCCATTGAACGTCCCAAAAATCTTACCTTACTGCCTGCGAGGTTGATACCCGCGGCAGATTCAAAAAGCTGAACAAGAGCGTTGCTTCCGTTGACCTCGAGCACCTTGCAGCGGCGGGTCTCGCCGTTGGGGAGCTCGATCTCGCCGAGCTCATCGTACTTGACGTCGTCAACGTCGCTGATCATCATCAGAGGACCCGCGACCTCTCTTATTGTGCGGTATTCCTTCGGCATCAGTCGTCACTCCTTTTCAGTACATCTTTTATCTCGCTGTCGAGCTGAGCGTTGATGCTCTCGTACTCGGCGGCGACCTTTTCCTCGGGCTCGTACTTGAATCTGCCGATCCTCTCGCGCACGGGGATGTTTACAAGTAATTCTATATCCGCGCCGGACTTAAGAGCCTCAAGCGCCTTGTCGTAGTAGTTGAGGATAGCGCGCATCATAAATACCTGCTTGGGCAGGGAAGTGTATGTGTCGGTGGGGTCAAAGGCGTTCTGGTGGAGGTAGTCCTCACGGATAGAACGCGCGGACTCGAGCTTTAGTCTGTCGGGAGCGCTCAGCGCGTCCATACCTACGAGGTTTACGATCTCCTGCAGCTCGCTTTCGTCCTGGAGCAGAGCCATAAGCCTTCCGCGAAGCTCCATAAAGTCGGGAGCGGCGTTCTCAGCGAACCAGTCCTCAAGCTGATCGGTGTAGAGCGAGTAAGAGGTCAGCCAGTTGATCGCGGGGAAGTGGCGCTTGTAAGCGAGGTTTGCGTCGAGTCCCCAGAATACCTTTACGATACGCAGGGTAGCCTGAGATACAGGCTCCGAGATATCACCGCCGGGAGGCGATACCGCGCCGATTACCGACAGCGCGCCCTCTGTGTCCTCGGTTCCGTTTACGAGCACACGGCCCGCTCTCTCATAGAACTGGGCGAGACGGCTGCCCAAATACGCGGGATAGCCTTCCTCACCGGGCATCTCTTCAAGACGGCCGGACATCTCACGGAGAGCCTCTGCCCAGCGCGAGGTCGAGTCGGCCATAAGCGCAACGGTGTAGCCCATATCGCGGAAGTACTCGGCGATAGTGATACCTGTGTAGATAGAAGCCTCACGCGCCGCAACGGGCATATCCGATGTGTTCGCGATAAGCACGGTCCTCTCCATAAGCGAGTTGCCTGTGCGCGGGTCCTTCAGTTCGGGGAACTCGTTGAGAACGTCGGTCATCTCGTTTCCGCGCTCGCCGCAGCCGATGTATACGATGATGTCGGCGGCAGCCCACTTAGCGAGCTGGTGCTGAACAACGGTCTTGCCCGAGCCAAACGGTCCGGGAACAGCCGCTACGCCGCCCTTTGCGAGCGGGAAGAGGGTGTCGATAGGTCTTTGACCCGTTGTGAGCAGAATATCCGGAGAGAGCTTCTCTTTGTAAGGTCTGCCCACACGGACAGGCCATGTTGTGAACATCTTAACGTCCTTTTTGCCGCTTTCTGTGTCGATTACGGCAACGACATCATCGATCGTGAACTCGCCCTCTTTGATCTCGGCGACAGTACCGCTGACCTTGTTGGGAACGAGTATTTTGTGGAGCACAGCGGCGGTCTCCTGAACTGTACCGAGGATATCGCCGGGAACGACCTTGTCGCCGACCTTGGCAACTGCCTTGAACTCCCACTTTTTGCTGTGGTCGAGCGAGGGAACGTCAACTCCGCGCTGCAGGTTTGTGCCCGCGATCTTCATTATTTCGTTAAGAGGGCGCTGGATTCCGTCGTAGATAGCGCCGATAAGTCCGGGACCGAGCTCAACCGAAAGCGGAGCTCCGGTCGACTCGACCTTTTCTCCGGGGCCGAGACCCGAGGTCTCCTCAACCGTCTGCGATTACCAGAGGTCCCGCGACTTTTGATATAATTCCTGTTTTCAAATTAAACACCTCATAATGTGAGTTAGTTGTTAAATGAGTTAATTGTTAAATATGATGTCTGAGCCGACCGCTTTTTCTACGAATGACGACAGCCTTTGCTTGCCTGTCTGCATATTGCCCTTGACTCCGGGGATGGGGATGAGGGCAGGGGTCAGCTGTTCCGCGCAGCGCGCGCGTTCTTTTTCCGTCAGTTCATATACCTCTTCGGTAAGGTAGATCACCGCGTAGCGTTCGCTGTCGGCGAGCTTTCTGACGAGCTTGGGGATATCGGGCTGGTCGTCGCTTGGATAAATATCGAGTCCGACCGCCGCAAAGCCCTTTATGCTCTCACTGTCGCCTACAACGGCGATATTTTTAGCCATAGATCTCACGCAGCCTTTCTCTGATTATTTCCGTGTCGCTGCCCGTACGGATACCGCTCGCGATTATGTGGATGACCTTTTTCTCGGCCTCCACGCCGAGGTAGTAGCCGATCAGCGGCTCCATACCCTCGCTTGCGCGCTTGCAGCTCTCCCTCGCCATGATGATAAGCCTGTCATCGACAAACTTTTCAAAGGCTGAGGGGGAAGTCTTGAATTGCTCGATCGCCTTGTCGCAGTTATATTCGCGATATTTGGACAGCTCCTCGATGAGCTTGTCGTAGCCCTTGAGCGTCCAGTCGATCAGCGGACGCCTGTCGAGCCCGTCTACGGCGCATAAAGCCTTTACAAGGTAATCCTTGCCGGACTTTGTGCGACTCGCGCGGATGGCGATCTTTATATCGTTGTAAAAGATCTGATTTTTAAAGTAAGCCTTTATGAACTCCGATTTGAGTTCGCTTGCGAGCACAAGCGTCTGCTTCATTACCGCCTTGTCGACGATAGCGTCCGAAAGCCTCGCGTCACCCGTGTGGGCCAAGGTCTCGTAGGCTTGGTCGGCGGATTCGCCGAGCCATGTCGTTTTGTATGGAAAAGATCTTGAAAATGTCAAAGTCGGGAGCAACGCTTTTGAGGTACGCCCAGACGCCGTCCATATGATTGTCGATTATCTCGTCAACGGTTTGTCCGTCGCCGTAGCCCTTGTCGGTGAGCACGGCGCACAGATGGGGCACATCGGGGCTCGCCAAAAGCTGCTCTATATCGGAACTGTTGAACAGAGATTTTTCCTTTGCGCGCACAGAGCCTATTGAATATTCGTATGATAATGCCATATTGACCCCCTAACTATGCGAACAGCTCGCGGTTTATGAGGTCTTCAAGCTCATCGCGCCTTGCGCTGATGATGGCGGCAAAGTCCATATTTTCCTCTATGTCGCCGGATTTCAGCACAAATCCTCCGCTGATATTAGCGGGGGTCTGAGAAACCGTTGCGTCAAGTCCGCAAGCTTTTACCTGCTGCTCAAAATCGGAGGGCAGTCTTTTTAGGTCGCGTGAGTTGAGCATGATCTCTCCGCTTTTGCCGTTTAATTTGGCGCAAAGCTTATAAATGTATTCAAAGTAGCTTTTGTCGTCCTGACCGTTCAGGAAGGATAAAAGCCCGGTAACTGTTTTATCTATTTCCGTTCTGCGCCTTTTGAGCAGAGCGTTGCGGCGTTCAAGCTCGCTGCGGCTGTTTGAGCTTGCCTCAAGCCTTTTTACAGTGCGGCTTGTTTTGTCGGCGATTTCGCTCTCGAGCTGCGCTGCCTGAGCCTCGGCGTCGTTTAGGATTTTTTTGCGCTTTTCGCCTGCCTCAAGCTCAATGGCGTTGACCTTTTGGTCGCAGTCGGTTTTGATTCTGTTTAGTATTGTTTCACTGCCGGTCACGAGATCCACCGTCCTTTCATCTGAGTTATGATTTTGCTTCGCAAAAGTTAAGATTCCGCAAAGCGGAAGTTAAGATTTCGCTGCGCGAAAGTGAAGATTTGCTCCGCAAAGTTTTGAATTAAACCAACGGCGAAGCCTCTTAACTCGCACGGAGTGCGATCTTAACGACGAAGTCTCTTAACATTCGCGTAAGCGAATTCTTCACTTATTAGCCGAAGTTGGGAACCTGGATTACTACGAGAAGTGAAACGATGAATGAAAGCAGAGCGTAGATCTCAACGAGGGTTACGGATACCATACCCTTTGAGAAGTTCTTGTCGTCCTTGGCTGTCATAGAGATACCCGAAACCGCAGCCTTACCCTGTGCGATACCCGAGAAAAGTCCGCCGAAGCCGATAGCGAGCGACGCGCCGAGATATGCAAAGCCCTGAACGAGCGTGACGGTGGGAGCACCGCTGAGAAGGTTTGCGCTTACGAGAATAAGGAAGCCTACGATGAAGCCGTAAAGTCCCTGTGTGCCGGGGAGAAGTGTGAGTACGAGCATTTTACCGAACATTGAGGAGTCCTCTGAGAGAACGCCCATAGCTGTCTGAGCGGCAGAGCCAACGCCCTTTGCCGAACCGATACCTGCCAAAACTGTTGCGATTGCCGCGCCTAAGATTGCTAAAAAGATTCCATCCATGATTATTTATCCTCCTGAATTTTAATATATTTACTGTTATTTAACGAGAACGGCTCGAATTCTTTGCCGCCGCCCTCATAAAACTTGCTGAACATTTCAACGTACTGAAGTCTCATAGTGTGAACGTACGAGCCGAGCGCGTTGAGTCCGATATTGATCGCGTGTCCTATTACGAAGATCAAGATCATAAATACGATTCCGAGTACGCTTGTACCTATCATTGTAGAAAGCATATTGAAAACCTGAGCCATAACACCGGTAGTAAGTCCGAGTGCCAAAAGTCTTGAATAGCTCAAAAGGTCGCTGATGTAGCTTGTGATGTCATAAAGAGAAGCGATTCCGCCGATCGCCTTGCCGACGATGCCTTTTTTGCCGCGTCCCTGTGTGAGCACAAGTCCGACCGCGCAGGCGATAGCGATCACCGCGCCGACCGTGATAAGGGTGGGCGAGATAACAAGTCCCGCCGCCAGTACGGCAAAGCCTATGAGCATAAGCATCCATAGTCCTGTGTCAAAGAACGCTCCTGCGTAATCCTTCTGCTTGATGCACATTATGAACTTACAGCTCATACCGACAAGTATATGGACAAGTCCGAACGCAATGGATATGATCATCAGCGTAAGCGCGTCCTTTTGCGGGTCGATAGTCGGCCATTTGAAAAAGTCCGCCATAGTCATATTTGCGCCTGTGAACATATTGTATATTGCCGCCGGAGCGTCGCCGAAGAAGCTTCCGAACACCAAGCCCCACAGCGTTGTGGAGATTCCGCAGTACTGGAAGAGCTTCAGGTTGTTGTACATCTTTTTGTCGGGCTTGAATATCTTTATGATCAGTCCCGTCGCTATTACCATTAATAATCCGTATCCCGCGTCGGAGAACATCATTCCGAAGAAGAAGTAGAAGAAGAACGCGAGCACCGGAGTCGGGTCTATATCCGTTTCGCCCGGAGCGGCGTACATTGTCAGAATGTTCTGTGCGGGTTCCGCGAACTTGTTGTTTTTGAGCTTGACGGGAGCGTCGCTGCCCGCCTCGCCGAATTCAACAACGCAGTCGCAGACTCTTGTGCAGAGCGCCTCGAGCTTTTCGCAGTCGCTTTCGGGGATATATCCCTCAAGCACAAAGACGTGTTTTGAATGGTCAAGGCTGTTTATTACATTGTATTTTTCGGTACGGATCCTGAAATAATCCTGCGTGGATTTTATATCCTCGCGCATCGAGGCGAAGGATTCAATCTCCTTTTGAGCCTCTTCGTTTTCTTTAAGAAGCCGTTCGCGTTTTTCGATAGTCCTTTCGGTCTTGACCTTGGGCACCTTGCTGGTGGGGCTCATCGGACGCGAATATCCGAGGCTCCGCAGAGCGTCCTCCGCCATTACCTTTTGGCTGATCGGAACGAACACGACTATGTTGGTCATATTCTGCGCGCTGAAGATTATCTCGAGCTCGAATTCGAGCTTCGGGTTTTCAGCGGCGATGGCTTCTTTGAGCCTTTGCTCGTTGTATTCCTCGGGCAGACTTCCCACGAATATCGCGGTAGACTTTGTGCCCGTGGAGTTGAGAGGGATATCGAGGTTTTTCCAGCTCTCGAGCATATCGAGCTTTGCGCGGACCTTTACGAGCTCGGCCTTATTGTCCGACTGCTCTTTGTCCAGCTCGACAATCCGTGTGCACGCGGCTATCACGTCGCCCGACTTTGAGGCGATAACGCCGATCTCGTCGGGGTCGACCTCGCGCCTTCCCTTAAAGGAAGCAAGCAGACCCGCCTTTTCGGGAACGGCGTTGTCAAGGATCTTCAACGCCTGCTCGGTTAGCTGGACGTTGCGCTCAAAGACCTGCATTTGCGAGGTCTTGTCGACCTTTTTGAAGCCCTTTTTGCCGTTCTCGCACTTTTTCACCTGAACAAGACCGCTGTCCTGAAGGTGCTCAAGGAGGCGTTTTCTGTCCTCGCGAAGCGCGATTATCCGCACGGTTTTCATTTTTTCTTTTGCCAAATAGTATCACCACACTTTTATAGTTAAGGTTTTGCTTTGCAAAAGTGAAGATTTCGCTTTGCGAAAGTTAAGATTGCTTCGCAAGTTGTAATTTAACGGCGTAAGCCTCTTAACTTGCACGCAAGTGTGATCTTCACTGAATAAGCAGTTCTGCTGCTTTTTTGATTACAGCGTCGCGGTTTTTGTCAGCGAGCGCCGATATTTCTTCGCACTGCTTTTGCGCGTCCGCCTTGGCGTCAAGGCTCTTTTTCTCAAACTCAGCCTTTGCCTTGTCGATTTCCTGCTTTGACTTTTGCTCGGCGGCGCTTTTGCGTTCTTCGATCAGAGCGGCGGCGTCCTACTTTGCTTTTTTAAGAGCTTCGGCAGCCTGCTCGTTTGCTTTTTCCTCGCGTTTTGCCGCTTCTTCCTCGGCGGCGCAAACAGCGTCAAGCATATCCTTTGCCATAGTTACTCCTTTCCTGTTGAAGTCGGGTATAGCTGATGTAAATTGCATTTACCGGTATATCCTTACATATACCAAACTATTTTACCACAAACGGAAACGAAATTCAAGAATTTACGTGCTGTTTTTGAGTATTATTTTAAGTAAATATGCGTCTTTTTTTCACGCGTCAGCGTTAATGTTCTTTTGCCGAATTATAACGCGGTTATCAGGATATCCATTTTGTCAATAGTCGCTTTATATTAAAACATATGTTTTTAGTCGGCTTTAAGTGAAAATGTCCATTTTTGGCAGTAAATAGACAATAAAAAAGTACATTTTAGTCTTGACAATGCATTTTATATAATGCTACAATATGACAGGTAGTCATATTGACAAATCAAGGGGGATATTTATTATGATCAAAAAGACATTTTACAACCTGCCCGAAGATAAGCGTCAAAGAGTGACAAACGCTATCGTGGACGAGTTTTCGAGCACCGAGGACGACAAGGTAAGCATCAACCGCATCGTTCAAAAGGCTAACATCTCGCGCGGAAGCTTTTATCAGTATTTTGACGATAAGCTTGATTTGGTAGAGGTACTCATCAGATCCTATATCAATATGGGCATTGATGATGTGCGCAGGGCTATCATCAGCTCCGACGGCGATATTTTCTACACCTTTGAGTGTATGTATGACATCATCATCGACTTTTCAAAGGATGAGCGCAACAGAAATGTGCTTAAAAACCTTATCTCGAACGTTAGAGCCAACAACAACCTTGTATCCGACTACATCATCAAGCGCTACAAGGGTATTGAGAGCTTTATTGACATAACCGACAAGTTTTCACGCAAGGCCTTCAGATTTAAATCCGACGAGGATATGACATATCTTCAGCAGATCCTTACGTCAGTGCTCAAAAACGAGATCTACAACTACTATGTATTCAACACGGATCCCGAAGAGACAAAGAAACGTTATCTGCGCAAGCTGTATATTATCAAGCGGGGCGCGATAAAATAAGTGAGATTCTCCCTATGGCGAGTGAAATTTGCTTCGCGAGTTGTATTTTATTCAGCTTTTCGGTTTACCGAAAAATTTAGCTATTGAGCAAAGTGAAATAATTTAGCTGTTTCCAACGGAAACAATTTAGCTATTTAAAAGGTGATCAAATGCTATCAAGATTCAGCGTAAAAAAGCCTATGACCGTTTTTGTGGCGGTCGTACTGGTGATTGTGCTGGGTATAGTTTCTTTCAGCAAAATGACTCCCGATCTACTGCCGAATATGGATTTGCCCTATCAGCTTATACTGACTACCTATCCCGGGCAAACTCCCGAAACGGTGGAGATGACGGTAACAAAGCCGCTTGAGCAGTCTGTTTCCGTGATCGACGGAGTCAAACAAATATCATCGACTTCATACGACAACTACTCGGTGCTTATCGTTGAATTTGAGGACGGGACCAATATGGATTCCGCCGCTATCGACGTGCGCGAGGCTCTCGATGTTTTGAAGGACAACTGGGACGAAACGGTCGGTACGCCGTACCTGCTCAAAATCAATCCGGATATTTTGCCTGTGGCGATGACCGCCGTTGAGTACGGCGACAAAAGCAGGCTTGAGATCTCGGAGTTTGTCGAAAATGAGATTTTGACCAAAGCAGAAGGAATAGACGGCGTAGCCTCGGTTTCGACCACGGGTTTGCTAAAGGAGCAGGAGAGCGTTATGCTCTCTCAAAAGAAGATCGATGAGCTCAACAAAAAGATCAACGCCGCTCTTGACGACCAGTTCGCCGAGGCGGAGGACAAGCTCAATGACGCAAAGGGTGAGATCGAAAAGAACATCTCCGCGGCGGAAGACGGCGCGGGCGTGATCGATTCATCTTTGGATCAGCTCGGCTCTCAGCAGGAGGAGCTCTCCAAAAAGCTTGCGGACGCTCAGAAAAAGGCGGACAACGGACAGGTACAGATAATCTCTGCCAAGATGAAACTCCTTGACCAAAAGTCCGCGCTGACGCTCACAAAGCAACAGCTCGAGCAGAATTATCAGTTGGTGCTCAGGGTCAAGCAGACCTACGATGATCTATCCAAGCAAAAAAAGGAGCTGGAGGAAAAGCTCGCTTCGCTCAAAAAGATAGGCGATGAGTACTCGGAGCTTATCAAAAAGCTCAACAACACTTTGCTCACACCTGAGCAGACCGAGCAGATCAACAAAAGAATAAAGGAGATCGAAGCCTATCTTAAAACGATGGGGCTTGATACAAAATCGCTTGACACGACGATAAAAACCATTGAGGATACGCTTAAACAGCTTGAAACATCTATTAATGAGCTGAAGAAGACGGTCTCGGGGATCGGCGCGTCGCTCGATGATCTCGACGGTACCCTAAAGGGTATGACCGACCAGATCTCCAAGATTAATGACGGCATCAAGCAGATCGACAAAGCGATTGAGGGTCTTGACGACAAGAGCGTTTCGGTAAATGACGCGCTCGCGATGATCTCTCAGCAGCAGTCGAGCGCGGACTATAAAATGTCTGCCGCCAACGCTACACTGCTCGCAAAGCAAAGTGAGCTCAACGCCGCCACCACGCAGCTTTCCGCCGCCAAAAAAGAGGTCGAAGATTCTCTCAAAAAGCTCGGCGAGGAAAAGACCAAGGCTAAGGATAAGGCGAACGCCAACAATCTTGTCACATTGGAAAGCATTGCGACGATTTTAAAGGCACAGAGCTTTTCTATGCCCGCGGGTTATGTTTCGGATGACAAGGATAACCGCTATATGGTGCGCGTGGGCGACGAGGTCAAAAATGAAAAGGAGCTTAAAGAGCTCGCGCTTTTTGATACCAAGATAGACGGTATCGGAGTAATCAGACTAAGCGATGTTGCCGACGTGTTCGTGTCGGACAACAGCAAGGATATATACGCAAAAATCAACGGAGTGGACGGCGTTATCCTCAGCTTTTCAAAGCAGAGCGATATTGCCACCTCCGAGGTTTGCGACAACATAAACGCCGAACTTGAAAAGTTAGAGGGTCAATACGACGGGCTCTCGTTTACGAACCTGTACAGCCAGGGAGACTACATACATCTCATAGTTAACAGCGTACTTCAAAACCTTTTGATGGGCGCGGGGCTTGCAATACTTTTGCTCCTGCTGTTCCTCAGAGATATAAAGCCGACGCTGATCGTAGCCTGCTCTATACCCGTCAGCGTTATCTTCGCGGTTGTTCTGATGTATTTCACCGGAATAACGCTCAACATCCTTTCGCTTTCGGGCTTGGCTATAGGCGTAGGTATGCTGGTTGACAACTCGGTAGTTGTTATCGAGAACACCTACCGTCTGCGCGGAATGGGTTATTCCCCGATAGCTGCGGCTGTCAACGGAGCAAAACAGGTTGCGGGGGCTATCGCCGCCTCAACGCTGACCACTATCTGCGTGTTCGCGCCGATCGTGTTTGTAGAGGGTCTGACCCGTCAGCTGTTTGTTGATATGGCTCTTACGGTGGCGTATTCGCTGATCGCGAGCCTTATCGTGGCGCTTACGCTTGTGCCCGCGCTCAGCCAGCGCGTGCTTAAAAAAATCAGACAGCCCAAGACAAACTCGGGAAGAGTGATGAAGGGCTACGACAGATCGCTGCGCTTTGTGCTCAGGCATAAGCTGCTCGCGGTTTTGGTCGCTGTCGCACTGCTTGTCACCAGCGGTATGCTGACCTTTATGCGCGGCTTCAGCTTTATGGAAGAAATGAGCACCGAGCAGGTGCAGCTCACTATAGAACTTAACAACAACCCAAGCTTTGAGGACACCGTCAAGGTGGGCGAGAGAGTCAGCGAGGTGTTCAACGAGCGCGATGAATTCGAGACCGTCGGCGTATTGGCGGGCGGCACGGGCTCGCTGCTCGGAATAACACAGTCTATGGGCGCGTCAAGCGCTCAGGCGGGCTCGCTGATGGCTTACGGCGTGTTAAAGCCCGAATATGTAAAGCAGGGGACCCAAATCGGCAATGAGCTTGCCGAGGAGCTCTCTGATATTGACGGCGAGATCTCAACAGGCAGCGCCATGACCTCTATGTCGACCCTTATCGGCGAGGAAGAGGTGCAGGTTTACCTGTACGGAGACGACCTTAAAAAGCTCAAAACGATCTCCGACGATTTATCCGGAAAGATAGAAGAGCTCGACAGTATTGAAGAATGTAACAGCGAAGCATCCGAAACCAGCCCCGAGATAAAGGTCACCGTCGACAGGCAAAAGGCGGCGGCAAAGGGTCTTACGGTAGCTCAGGTGTTCCAGCAGGTCAGCGAGGCGGTCGCGGACGAAAAGACCTCGACCACATTAAAGCTCGGAGGCGGCAAGAGCCTTGACGTTGTCGTTATCAAGGACGAGGCTCAAAAGACTGCTCCCGACAAGGTCGGCGCAATAAACCTGACCTATCAGGACAAGGACGGAAACGATAAAAAGGTTGCGCTGAGCTCTGTTGCAAGTATCTCGCAGTCGCAGTCGATGGATGTTATCAGCCGCCGCGACCAAAAGCGCAATGTGCTGCTCAAAGGCAAGGTCGCAGAGGGCTACACGCTGACTCAGGCGAACAATGACGCTCAAAGGATAGTTGACGAATACGAGCTGCCGGTAGGCTTTTCGACCGAATTCGCGGGCTCGAACGCCGCGACTATGGAAGCGGTCGGACAGATGATGCTTATGATGCTGCTCGGCGTCGTGATGATCTACCTGATAATGGTGGCGCAGTTCCAGAGCTTAAAGTCGCCGTTCATTATAATGTTCACTATCCCGCTTGCGTTCACGGGCGGATTTATCGGACTGCTCATAACGGGCTTTGACATCAGCGTAGTGTCGCTTATCGGCTTTATTATGCTGTGCGGTATCATCGTAAACAACGGTATCGTGCTTGTGGACTACATCAACAAGCTAAGACTTGACGGCAAAGAGAGGATCGAAGCGATCGTTGAAGCCGGCAAGACGAGGATGAGGCCTATCCTTATCACCGCGCTGACAACGGTGCTCGGACTTTCGGTAATGGCTATCGGTATCGGCACCGGCTCAGAGATGATGCAGCCGCTTGCGATAGTTTGTATCGGCGGACTGCTCTACGCTACGTTTATGACGCTCTACATCGTACCTGTGATCTACGCGGCGTTCAACCGCAAAGAGCTCAGAAAGGTAGAGGAATCAGAGCTTGAAGATATAGAAGAATAAGTAAAACGCGCTTTCATTTTGAGAGCGCGTTTTTTGAGTTAAGAGTAATGAGTTTAATGTCGCTTCGCTCCGATTTGAAAAACTTAACTTCCAACCGATACGTTTTTCTTGAAAACTTATTAAACATATGATAAAATAAGTTATCAAAACACATTATTATAAGGATAGCTTATGAAATCTCCGCGCAACAAGACGATCAATATTTCGGTGGAAGAGGGCAGCTCTTACCTTGAACGCTGCGCTTCTGTAACAAAACCCGCCGGACTGACTGATATTATAAATAAAACGATTTTGGGAGATACCCTTGAAGTTATGCCGCTTTTGCCGCGCGGGTTTGCGGACTTGATTATAGTTGACCCGCCGTATAACCTTAACAAGGACTTTAACGGCAACCGCTTCAAGAGCTCCAAGGACGACGAATACACGCGCTATACGGCGCAGTGGCTCGATTTGGTCGAGCCTCTGCTAAAGCCGACGGGCTCTATGTATGTTTGTTGCGACTGGCGCTCGGGTATGGTGATCGGAGATCTTTTGCGCGAGCGGTTCAAGCTGCGTAACCGCATCACCTGGCAGCGCGAAAAGGGCAGGGGAGCCAAGTCCAACTGGAAGAACGGTATGGAGGACATCTGGTTTGTTACAAAGTCCGACCGCTACACCTTTGACCCCGACGCGGTAAAGCTCAGGCGGCGTGTGATCGCGCCCTACCGCAAGGACGGCGAGCCGAAGGACTGGGAGCAGACAAAGGACGGAAACTTCCGCAACACCGGCGCCTCGAACTTCTGGGACGATATTTCTATTCCGTACTGGTCGATGCCGGAGAACACCGCGCACCCCACCCAAAAGCCCGAAAAGCTCCTTGCAAAGCTTATCTTGGCGAGCTCAAACGAGGGAGATATAGTATTTGACCCGTTCCTCGGGTCGGGCTCCACCTCGGTAACAGCAAAAAAACTCGGCAGACAATACGTCGGTATAGAGCAGAACGAGCAGTACTGCGTATGGGCGGAAAAGCGCCTTGAGCTTGCCGAAACAGATAAAAGAATACAGGGGTATGAGGACGGCGTTTTTTGGGAGCGCAACTCAAGACCTCAAAGCAGATAGGAGAATATATGCAGACCGACGCGCAAAAAATCGCGGTGATCCCCGCGTATAATCCCGACTCAAAAATGATCGATGTCATCAGCTCGCTGAAGCTGCACGGCTACACGGTCGTAGTGGTGAACGACGGCAGCGACCCTGAATTTGACGGGACATTCGACAGCGCCGATGAGGCAGACACAATAATAAAACACAAAGAAAACCTCGGCAAGGGCTGCGCCTTAAAGACGGGGCTTGCCTTTGTGCGCGAAAATTTCAAACCTCCGTACATTGTGGCGACGGTCGACGCCGACGGCCAGCATAAGACGGGCGACGTGCTAACCGTTACCCGCGCGGCGCGGAGCAATCCGGGTACGCTGATAATCGGCAGCCGAAAGCTCGGCAACGAGGCTCCGTTCCGTTCGCGCAGCGGAAACTTCATCACCCGTACCGTGCTCCACGCGGTCACTCCCGTTACCGTGTTTGACACCCAGAGTGGTCTGCGCGCCTTTGACAGCTCGCTGATAGATTTGATGGTACAGATAGACGGCGAGCGATACGAGTATGAAATGCTGGTTTTGATCGAGCTCACAAAGCGTTCTATCCCCATCAAGGAGATTTGGATCAAGGCGGTCTATATAGGCGACAACAACACCTCGCACTTCCGCACATGGTACGACGCGGGCAGGATATACCGAGTGATCTTCAAAAACGCCGGCAAAAAAAGTAAAAAATTGAAAAATTAAAAAAAAAATTTAATAATCTCCTGTTTTTTGTAAGGGTCTTGTTATAGTCAGTGTGATATACTTTAGTCAAAGTCAAGAGACAAGCCAAAATACAAAGAGGCTTGATACAAAATCAAAATTAAATGACTGAAAATAAATTATATTTTAAAAGGAGAGATCAATATGACAAACAAAATAACAAAGACAAAGAATGCTATCTTCACAACAGCAACAGCAGTAGTTATGGCAGGAATGATCGGTACGACGGTGTTCTTCTGCGGATGCAATTCAAATCAGAACGCTTCCGAGACATCAGCAGCAACACAGGCAGTGACTCAGGCACCTACAGAAGCAGAGACCGTGGCTCCTACTGCTGCAGCACCCACTACCGCAGCTCCCATAGCGGCAACTCCCGCCGCAACCGTGGCTCCTGTTACAGCGGCACCCGCGCAGAATAACGCCAACGGCGCCGTCACGCTCGAAGAAGCGGTAAACATCGCTCTTAAAGACGCGGGCTTTACAGCGGCGGACGTAAACTTTACAAAGAAAGCCCAAGACACCGACGACGGCGTTCAGAAGTACGAGATCGAGTTTACAAACGGCGGCTACGAGTATGATTACGACATCAACGCATCAACAGGTCAGATCATCGAGGAGAGCAAGGAAGCTGTCAACGACTAAGCTAAATAAAAACTTAATACGGCAAAATAAAACCCCGTTCCGAGTATATGGAACGGGGTAGTTTTATATGATTAATGTATTAAGTTGATATTCGATCAAACTCTATTAGTCAAGCGAGTTTTTCTGTGAAGCCTGTACCTTCTTCTCGTAGCAGGCGAAGGAGTCCTCCACAAGCTTCTTTTCGGGCTTGGGAGTGATCAGGCTTACTACGGGAACGATGATCAGTCCCGCGAGCATAGCGAACGCACCGCAGTTGATCGGCGACTGTAAAATAACGGGGAACATCGGGCGGAAGAAGAGGTTGAGCACCATAATACCCGCGCCGAAGATGAAGCTTACCCAGCAGGCGATCTTTGTGGTCTTTTTCCAGTAGAGACCGTAGAGGAACGGTGCGAGGAACGCTCCTGCGAGAGCACCCCACGATACGCCCATGAGCTGAGCGATGAACTTGACGCTCTCGTTCTTGCTCTGGGTCTGATAAATAGCGATAAACGCCGAGATAGCGATGAATACTACGATGAATACCCTGATAAGCACTACCTGCTTTTTCTCGCTCATCTTCTTGATGATGTTGTCCTTGAGCAGGTCGATGGTGAGCGTCGAGCTTGACGCGATAACGAGCGAGCTCAGTGTGCTCATCGAAGCCGAGAGCACAAGGATAACTACCACAGCGATGAGCAGGTCGGGCAGGGTCTTGAGCATTTCGGGAATGATAACGTCATAGCCGCCGACAGGCACGCCGTTTTCCATTGGGATCTGGTCTGAGAAGAGTCTGCCGAAGCCGCCGAGGAAGTAGCAGCCGCCCGCTACGATGATAGCGAACGCTGTCGAGATAACAGTACCTTTGCGGATATCCCTCTCGTGCTTGATGGCGTAGAACTTCTGTACCATCTGAGGAAGTCCCCATGTGCCGAGCGAGGTAAGGATAACAACGCCGAGCAGACCGAGCGGGTCGGGTCCGAAGAACGAGTTGAACACGCCCGGAGTGGTGCTTACGCTTTCGTCGGTGACCTTTGCCAGACCGTTGAGAGCCTCCATAAATCCGCCCTTGGACATAAGCACTGCCGCGATAACTGCGACGATACCGATCAGCATAATGATACCCTGGATAAAGTCGTTGATCGCCGTTGCCATATATCCGCCCGCGATAACGTAAATACCCGTGAGCACGCTCATAGCGATGATACACCAAACGTAAGGGATCCCGAACGCCATTTCAAACAGGCGTGAGAGTCCGTTGTACAGCGACGCGGTGTAGGGGATAAGGAAGATGAACACGATGATCGACGCGCCGATCTTGAGCCCCTTGCTGTCAAAGCGCTTGCCGAAGAATTCGGGCATGGTAGCGGAGTTGAGGTGCTGGGTCATAATTCTGGTTCTCCTGCCGAGCACTGCCCATTAATTCTGGTTCTCCTGCCGAGCACTGCCCATGCGAGGAACGAACCGATAAGCGCGTTGCCGATACCTATCCAGGTGGAAGCGATTCCGTACTTCCAGCCGAACTGACCGGCATAACCTATGAAGATGACCGCGGAAAAATACGATGTACCGTAAGCAAAGGCCGTAAGCCAAGGACCTACGTTCCTGCCTCCGAGCACAAAGCCGTTAACGTCTGTGGCGTTCTTGCGGCAGTAGATTCCGACACCTACCATAACACCGAAGAACAGCACAAGCATAATGATTTTTATTACCATTTTAATGTACCCCCAAATATAAAGTTATGATTCAACTTTGTTGAAGTTAAGATTTGCTGTCGCAAAGTTAAGATTTCGCTGCGCGAAAGTGAAGATTGCTTCGCAAGTTATAAACTGTTCACGGCGAAAGCCTCTTAACTTGCACGAAGTGCAATCTTAACGACGAAGTCTCTTAACTTGCGCGTAAGCGCGAGCTTAACTCAGCGAAGCTGAATCGATCTCGTTTTGCTGAGCTACTACGCTTTCGCCGCAGTATTTTTTTCGCAGGACGGGCTTTTCGATCTTGCCTGTCGGGTTGCGCGGAACGTCCGCAAAGATGATTTTCCTCGGACGCTTGTATCTCGGAAGGTCAAGGCAGAAGTCGTTGACTTCCTCTTCGCTCAGGCTCATACCTTCCTTGACTTCTATTACCGCGGTCGCGATCTCGCCGAGTCTCGAGTCGGGGAGACCTATTACCGCGACATCCTTTATCGCGCTGTTTGAGCGTAAAAAGTCCTCTATCTGGACGGGATAGATATTCTCGCCGCCGGTGATGATAACGTCCTTTTTGCGGTCGACAAGGTAAATAAAGCCGTCCTTGTCGCGCTCTGCCATATCGCCGGTGTACAGCCAGCCCTCGTCGTCGAGGACTTCCTCTGTAGCCTTGGCGTCCTTGTAGTAGCATTTCATAACGCCGGGTCCCCAAACAGCAAGCTCGCCTACGCCGTTTGTGATCTCGTTGCGGTCACTGTCGACTATCTTTACCTTCCAGCCGTAGCCGGGGATTCCGATCGCGCCGACCTTGTGGGTGTTTTCAATGCCCAGGTGAACGCAGCCGGGACCGATAGATTCGCTCAGCCCGTAGTTTGTGTCGTAGTCGTGGTGCGGGAAAATCGCTTTCCAGCGCTTTATCAGAGTCGGCGGAACGGGCTGCGCGCCGATGTGCATAAGCCTCCACTGAGAGAGCTCGTATTTGCTAAGGTCGATTTTGCCGCTGTCGATTGCGTCGAGTATATCCTGTGCCCACGGAACGAGCAGCCAGACTATCGTACATCTTTCCTCGCTCACGCAGCGGATGATGCCCTCGGGGCTGATACCGCGCAAAAGCACCGCCTTGCTTGCGGACAGCAGACTGCCGAACCAGTGCATTTTAGCGCCCGTGTGATACAGCGGGGGAATGCACAGGAACACGTCGTCCTTTTTCTGTCCATGGTGTGCCTGCTCGACCCTTGCGGAGTGCACAAGAGCCTTGTGGGCGTGCAAAATAGCCTTCGGGAATCCCGTTGTGCCCGATGAGAAGTAGATCGCGCCGTCGTCCTCGTCGGTGATGTAAACGCTCGGGGCCTGGCTTGAACAGTAGCTGATCATCTCCTCGTAGCTGTCCGCGAACGACGGGCACTCGTCGCCGACGTAGAAGTAATCTTTTACCTTCAGCCTGTCGTGTATCTCCTCGACTCTGCCGATGAATTCGGGTCCGAACACGAGGAAGTCGGAGTCGCTCTGCTCAACGCAGTACTTGATCTCCTCGGCGGTGTAGCGGTAATTCAGCGGTACGGCGACCGCGCCCGCTTTTAGTATTCCGAAGTAGATGGGCAGCCAGTCAAGGCAGTTCATAAGCAGGATCGCGACCTTTTCGCCCTTTTTAACTCCGCGCGAGAGCAACAGGTTAGCGAAGCGGTTCGCCTTTACGTCAAATTCGCCCCATGTTATCTGTTTTTTGAAGGCGCCGCCTCGCGAGGATTCTATCAGCGAGAACTCGCGCCACGTGACGTGCGGAACGTTTTTGACGTCGGGGTTGATCTCTACCAGAGCGACGTCGTCCCTAAAATAGGTGGCGTTTCTGGTGAGGATTTCTGTGATTGGCATATAATCTTCCTTTTCTATTAATAATAGTGGTTTTGATTTTACAACTATATTAATATCTCACTTTTTAATATATTTGTCAAGCCATAAAAGGAATTATAGAGTATCTTTGTGAAAAGTGCACTTAAACTTTAACGCTTGTTTGTTTTAAATCACTAAAGCGGTCGTGGTGACGACACCACAGTCCGCCTTTGGAAAGGTCTGGCTTATAGGCAACGTTTCTGCAACGGCGGGTCGCAGCGTTGCGGTATACTGAAGTCGCGGCGGCGACCTTTTGCCGCGTTGCGGCATTTCCCCTGTCAGGGGAATCACCGTGTGTCCGCCCGCGGGATTGACGTATGTTTATGCAGAATAACTTGATAGAACGTTAAACTTTGCTGAACATCTACGGGAGCACATATAGGTGTTCCCCTACAATGTCAAGGAAATGTAAGCAGATAACTTACAACGCTTTCCTTAACAGTATAGGGGCGAGCAATGCTCGCCCCTACATTTTAATGTTATTCAACTCTTAAAAAACTTTATCCTCGGCATGATAAGCTGCGCGCAAAGTCCCGTGAACAATCCCGCAAGACATCCCGAGACAAGCAAAAACGGATAATACGCAACGATCTGCATCGTCTGCGTCACTATCACCGCCGCGATCATCTGTCCGGTGTTGTGCAGCACCGCGCCGAATATGCTCGCTATCCAGATGTGCTTTTCGTCGATTATCCTTTTTAGCAGCAACATTCCGAGCAGGCACAAAAACGCGCCCGACGCGCTGTAAATAAGCGCCATAAAGTTGCCGCTGAAAACCGAGCCGAGCAGCAGCCTGACCGCAACGATCATCGCGACCTCATACGCCTTGTAATGGTATACCGCAAAGACCGTGATGATGTTCGCGAGCCCCAGCTTGATCCCCGGGATGGGGAAGGGGTTCGGGATCTGCAGCTCAATTATAAAAATTATCAGAGATACCGCCGTGAGCACCGACAGCTCGGCGATCCGTTTAGCTTTCATAATCTTTCCTTAATTCTTTATTAGAATAATGCTTATCTCGCGACAGCGTCAACGTCCGCGTCTTTTTCGTCCGTGAACTCAATAACAAGGTGGTTAGGCAGGCAGACGATCGGCATCGAAGATGAACTTAGCCAGCCCGTTTCAACACAGGTCTTGTCGGGGCACTCGGCGCTTTTGACCCTGATTTTGCCGTCCTTGATCTCGACCGTGTTCGAGCTGTTGCCGTAGGGGATAACAAATTCTTTATCCTCGGTTTTGCTCAGGTCAAAGGTATACAGCACCTCGTTGTTGCGCTTGATGTTGACCGTATTTCTCTTTGGGGAGAAAAGCACAAACGCGCTGCCTATAATTCCGATAAAGAATATTAAAGCACAAATAAGAATGAGGATCTTGTTCTTCATTTTATATCAGTTCAAAGCGGTTGATTTTCTGTCCGGCGTGCCAAAGGCTCTCAACAAACATATCGTAAGGCCTTGCCCAAACGTCCTCGGGGTGCTCGACAGACCTGTAAATAACAAGCTTTTCGCCGGTTTCGCTGTGCTTTGCAAAGCCCGTCACCTCATAGACGTTGCCCTTGTAGTGGCGGTATTTTTCGCCGATGATCACCCCTTCTTTTTTGGGAGCTTCATTCCTTTTTTCGGTTTTTTCAACGCTTGCGGGCTCGTCAAGGTCAAGCGCAAAGCCGCCGTTGTTTACAACGAGTATCCTTGTAGAGTATGCCTCAACATCGAGCTCGCACCAGCCGTTGCAGTCAAATACCTGATTATCGTTCATAACGTCGGTGAGCTTAGCGTTGCAGCGCGAGTCAAACCCGACTCTCTCGGTGTGGTCGGTCAGATTGAACAGCACAAACACCGTCTGGGTGTCGGTGTAGCGCTTGTAAACAAGCTTTTCGTTCATAATATTGACGTTCTCAAACTTGCCGTATTTAAGAGCTTCGAGCGCCAGTCTGATCTTGCCGAGCTTTGCGATATGCTCAAACAGCTGATAGTTAGCGTTGGGAACATTGTTGAGATCAAGGCAGGGTCTGAGCTCGTAGTCGCTCTCGCGCGTCCTTTTGCCCTCGATACCGTACTCGCTGCCGTAGTAGATCGACGGTACGCCGGGCATCGTGTAGAGCAGGGTATAAACGGGGTAGAGGTGGTTTTTGTCGCGAAGACTGCTCGCGATCCTGTTCACATCGTGGTTGTCAACAAAGTTGTAGGTGTAGATGTTTTGATAGATACCGTTTTGGAACTGTCTTTGCAGCGAGTGCGCGATCTCAAAATAGTTGTGGTCGTTGTGGCTTGAGTAAATACCCTTGTAGCACTCGTAATTCGTCACCGAATCGAGCGCGTCGGAGTTCGCCCAGCGGTTATAGTCGCCGTGGGTGATCTCGCCGTACATCCAGAAATCGGGCTTTTTGGACTTACAGAGGTTTTTCAGCTTTTTGAAGAATTCGATGTCGATAACGTCCGCGGCGTCAAGGCGCAGACCGTCGATCTTGAACTCGTCTATCCAGAAGTTTACGGCGTCGAGCAGGTAATTTACAACGTCGGGATTTTGCAAATTCAGCTTTACAAGGTCGTAGTGGCCTGCCCAGCCCTCGTACCAAAACGGGTCGCCCATAGGACTGTTGCCGTCAAAGTTGAGGTTTTGGAACCAGCCGCAGTAGGGGGAATCCCACTTCTTTTCCTGAACGTCCCTGAAGGCGAAGAAATCTCTGCCGACATGGTTGAACACGCCGTCAAGCAAAATCCTGATACCGTTTTCGTGCAGCGTATCGCAGATCTTCTTAAAGCTCTCGTTATCGCCGAGGCGGCAGTCGACCTTTTTGTAGTCGATTGTGTCGTAACCGTGGCGCGAGCTCTCAAAAAGCGGATTGAACACGACAGCGTTAACGCTGAGCTTCTTAAAATGCTCGATGCAGTCATAGATCTTGTCGAGCCTGTAATTCAGCTCGCCGTCATTTTCCTTAGGCGCTCCGCAAAAGCCGAGCGGATAAATATTGTAGATAATTGATTCGTTTATGTAGCTCATAACATTACTCCTTTTCAAAACCTTAGTATATCACAAAATTTACTATTGTGCAAATCTAAAAAATGTGTTACAATAGTCTGGTAATAATTTGTTTACGGAGGATATTATGAATAAAATTCCCGAAAATAAAACAAGAAAAAGATTAAGGATAACTCTTTGCATTCTCTACCTGTTCCAGCTTGTATTCTGCGCTTGGCCGTATTACGCATATATTCAGGACGGAAAAATAGTTTCCGATTCGGTTTTTGATATGCTCAGCGCGTTGGGTGCAGGAAACGTTCCAGGTGTTTCGGAGTCCGATTATGCGGCAGCATCGCAGATATTGCCGCTCAACTTAATTTTTGTTGCGATTCCCGTTATCGGATTTTTATTCTGCGCGTTTGATAAACAGAGGAACATAAAGAATATTGTTTCGCTCTTTTTAGCCCTTGCGGGAGTTGTTTCGATCCTCACGATCGTTACTGTCAACCTTATGTCGCTCGGTTCAGTCCTTGCATTACTTGTATATCTGTTGATCAGTTTCCTGTCAACGATCTCGATTCTTGCTCGATATACAGTGAGTAAAGAGGAGCTCGAAAAAGAAAAACAACAGGAATTGAAAAAAACAGCCGAGAAAAAGGACTAAAATCAAAGATAAAAAATAATGTCATCCCGAAAGCAAACACGGGATGACATATTTATATTTTTTAGTTTTAAATTACATAGTCATTCGCGACCATTTCCTTTTGATTGTCAAGGATATCCTGAAGCGTGATGTTGTCAAGATAATCGGATATGACCTTGTTGAGCCCCTTCCACAGCGGCAGTGTAATGCACTCATCGCGCCTCGGACATTCAACAGGATTATAATCAAGGCACGCTACGGGAGCGATACTTCCCTCGGTGAGCCTAAGTATATCGCCCACGGAATATTTGTCGGGCGATTTTGCGAGCCTGTAACCGCCCTGATAACCGCGGTTAGCGCTTAGCACATCCGAGCGGTTGAGCACGGGGATTATCTGCTCAAGATATTTTTTAGAGATATTCTGCCTTTTGGCTATGTCCTTTAACGCGATATACCCGTCGCTTTGGTGTTCCGCCAAATCGAGCAGCATCCTAAGAGCGTATCTGCCTTTTGTTGATATTTTCAAACAAATCCCACCAATCTGATAAGTTATTAGTATTTTATCATATTCTATCGTTATTTTCAAGTTTTTCATAAAAAAACACTTGATTGTTTTACAATAAAATAGTAGAATAGGTTTTGTAATCAAACAAGCAAACAAATGAGGTAATAAAATGAAAAAAAGGATTTCGGGCGTTTTAGCCCTTGTTCTTGCGGCAACTTTGGTTCTGTCAATAACCGGCTGCGGCAATAAAACTAACAGTAATCAAAGCTCAGAGCAGCAGAGCAACTATCATAATCCCGACATAGAGGCAAAGGATCTGCTTTATGATTTGGAGATGATTGATTTCCAGGGAATGGTAGAAAATAAAGATGTCGATCCCGTGTATACGGATTTCGCGGTAAAGCTCGCGCAGGCTTCCGACCAAAAGGACGCGAACCTTTTGGTTTCTCCTATGTCCGTAATGTACGGCTTGATGCTCCCCGCCAACGGCGCCAAGGGCGACACACTTTCTCAGTTTGAGAAAACTCTCGGTGCAAACACCTACACGCTCAACCGCTATCTGTACTTCACAATGGAGGGCGAGTATCCCAAGGATTCCGCCAAGTTTGTGATCGGTGATTCGCTTTGGATCAACAATTCGGTCGGTTACAGCGGCGATGAAGAATACCTCAAAAATATGCACACATTTTTTGACGCGAGTATTTTTACGGCTGATTTTAAAAATGTCGAGAAAGATATCGGACTTTGGCTCAGCGACAAAGGAGTCAGCCAAAACACAAAGCTTATTCCCGGTGAATCGGACGTAATGACTTCGATCAATTCTTATATGCTCAACGCTCCGTGGAATACCGCTTTGTCAGCGGACAAAACAAATACAAAGTTCACAGCCTCAAACGGCAGTCAGACAGACGCCGAATTCCTCAGCGGCAACGCCGAGCGCCTGCTTAAAAGTGACAAGGCTCAGGGCTTTGCAAAAACCTTCAAGGGCGATCATTACGCTATGGCGGTCATTATGCCCAACGAGGGAGTAAGCGTAGAGGATTATCTCAAATCCCTTACCGGAAAAAGCCTTACAAGTATGCTCTCAACGGCGCAGCAAAAGAATGTCAGCATTTCAATGCCGAAGATCACTCAAAAAAGCGATATAAGCGTTAAAAAGCCGCTCCAAGCAATGGGTATCAAGGACGCGTTTGACAGCGATAAAGCTGATTTTTCGGCTATGGGCAAGTCGGAAAAGGATCTGGTTCTTTCCGATGTTGTAGCCGATACCGAGATGACGATAGACGCAAACGGCGTCAACTCATCGGTCGCGAACGCAAGCAAAAACAAAGTGACAAAAGCCGACGCGCAAATCACGGTAAACCGTCCGTTCATTTATATGATCTATGATCTTGAGCAGAATATCCCGAAGTTTATCGGTACATACAAAAAAGCAGGCGCTTAAGCCTGCTTTTGCTTTTTAAAATTCAGTGAATATAAGGTGCGCCACGGCGTTGTCGAGCACCAGCGGCTTATCCTGTTCATCCTGTTTGATCGTGCCGTATAACCTGCCGAAGACCACGGCGGTCTTTCCCATATCGGCTACCATCGCCTTGCCCGATACCGTAAACGGCTTGAACGAAATATCAACGTTTCTTTCCTTGTCGTGGAAGAACACCGGGCGGTCGATCCTTTTCGGCGTGCCCTTAACGGCTATCTGTGAGAGCTTGTGCAGATTTCCGTCAACAAAATAACAGTTTTCGTTTCCGTAGCGGTTGTCTCCGACGCGGCTCGCAAGGCAAAGCGTAAAGCGCTTGCCGCCTATAATGCAGTCGGCGCTGAGCCTTTGGTAATTGTGAAGTCTCGGCTTTCTGAACCTTGTCCGGTCAAAATACGCGCGTGCAGAATCAGCGCCGAGCTTATAAACCATACTTCCCGCCTTGATAAATCCCTGTGCTTGGTAGCACGGCATAAAGCGTTTTAGGTAGTAGTATTTTCTGTTTCGCTCAAATGGAGCGAGTTGGTCGAGCACATCGCTATTATTCTTTAAAAGAAATATATCGAAGCTCAGCATATCCAGACTGCCAAACTGATAAAAAACACATTTCAGGTTTTTGCCCTCGGCTTCATCCGAGATTTTAAGCTTCAGCCACTTGTCCTCATACTCAAACTCTCCGCCGTCCGCGCTGTCGGGCAGCGGCTTTTTTATTATCTTGTGCTTTTTAATAATGCTGTCACAGACTACTCCGCCTCGCTTTAGGTCGGCAAGCGCGATTTTTACTCCGAACGCCGCGCCTAAGTTTTCGATCGACAGATACATCGCGCACTCGCTGCTGCTTACATAGTAAGTGTCGCGCTGGCTGTGCCTGCTTGACGGATCATACCGAAACACCTGCTTTTTAGCCCAACCGGCATTCCTGACCATACCGTCAGATTCAAAAACCGAACAGCTCTCGGTGAACTCCTTTTGCATCCTATCACTCCAAAACCTCAAAAATCCGATATGATTATAGCACATTTATTTTGCTTTTCAAGAAATATAACAGGATTGTAAATCATAATCAAACACCTTTGGGAATAGTGTATAAGTAAAAGGTGTGATTATGTGAAAAAACTCGTGATTTTATTGGTTCTGTCAGCGGTTATGCTGTTTTGCGGCTGTACTCAAAACGCCCCGAGCCCGCAAAACGAGCTTACTTCCTCGCGTTGGGCGGCAACTCTTGAGGGCGGTGCAGAGGTAAAGCTTGAGTTTTTCGGCGAGCCCGATGATCTCTCCGCCGGTTTTGAGATAACCAACGCAGAAAAAACCGTAAATATCAGCGGTGATTGCCTGACAGACGGCAAAAGCTTTGTGATTTTTGACGAGTCAGTTTCACAAAATTTTGCCTTTGATTACACTCCAAAGGGCAATACGCTCGATATTTCCTACAACGGAAGCACATTGACCCTGCAAAAACAGTCATAAAACGAACAAATAATATTGCCATTTTCAACCGTTTGTGATATAATGTTTTAGTATGTACCATTATACCATTTTTTCGGAGGAATTGTTTTGGTAGTGTTTGGAATCGACCCGGGCTACGCCATTGTGGGCTGGGGCGCAATCAGCTTTCAGTCAAATACCTACAAGGCTATCGGCTACGGTTCCGTAGAAACCGAGGCGCACACGGATTTTAACGAGCGGCTGGAGTATATTTACGACGAGCTCTATTCTATCCTGAGCCGCTGCCGTCCGGACGCGCTGGCTATAGAGCGGCTGTACTTCCAGACTAACCAAAAGACCGCGATAAAGGTGGCGCAGGCGAGGGGAGTGACCCTGCTCGCGGCGCAAAAGCTAAAGATACCGATTTTTGAGTACACGCCCCTGCAGGTCAAGACCGCGGTAACGGGTTACGGCAAGGCGCGCAAGCCCCAGGTTATGGAGATGACGCGCAGGCTTTTGAAGCTTGAAGAAATGCCAAAGCCCGACGATACCGCCGACGCTCTCGCGATAGCGATCTGCCATATCCAGGCGGCAGGAAGCGACCTCAGAACGAAGATGTACAGAAACGGTACGCAGTACCAGTGATAGAGTTAAGAGGATTCGCCGTGGAAATTATTCAACTTTGCGAAGCAAATCTTCACTTTCGCGCAGCGAAATCTTAACTTGCGGCAGCAATCTTAACTTTAGCGAAGCTAAATCTTAACTCATAAGGAGATATATAATGTTCTATTCCGTAAGAGGAAAATTGATTTATATGGACGCGACCACAGCGGTCGTCGAGTGCGGCGGTGTCGGCTATAACTGCCAGACTACGATGAACACACTTAAAACACTGAGATTGGGCGACGAGGTAACGCTTTACACTCACCTCAATGTCCGCGAGGACGCCATGGAGCTCTTCGGTTTTTCAACAAAGACCGAGCTTGATACTTTCAAAACGCTCATCGGCGTCAGCGGCGTTGGTCCCAAGGCGGGCTTGGCTATACTATCCGTGCTTTCACCCGAGCAGGTAGCAATGGCGATCGCCACGGACGATGTAAAGTCTATCACGCGCGCTCAGGGCGTGGGCAAAAAAATCGCCCAGCGCATCGTGCTTGAGCTTAAGGACAAGCTCGCGAAATCGCT
>CACYQK010000027.1:0-15148 GCA_902776495.1 uncultured Ruminococcus sp.
CGGTCATGGCTGATTATCAAAAGCGTTCCGCCGTATTCGAGCAAGGTGTTCTCGAGCTCCTCGCGCGACGCCGCGTCGAGGTGATTTGTCGGCTCGTCAAGGAGCAAAAAGTTGCTGCCTTGGAGCATAAGCTTTAGCAGAGATACCCTTGCGCGCTCGCCGCCGCTCATTTTTGAAAGCGGCTTGAACACTTCTTCTCCCTTGAACAAAAAAGCTGCCAGCGCCGAGCGCACCTCGGTCTGCGTCAAATTCGGGAACCTGTCCCAGACCTCATCTATCGCGGTTTTGTTAAGGTCAAGGTTTTGCTGCATCTGGTCAAAGTAGCCGGGCATAACATTGGTGCCGTACTCAAACTCTCCGCAGTCCTGCGGCGTTTTGCCTGTTAAGATCCTGAACAGCGTGGTTTTTCCGCAGCCGTTTTCTCCGAGTATAAACACGTGCTCACCCTTGCGGATATGTATGTTGACATCGCGGAAAAGGAGCTTTTCGCCAAAGGATTTTTCGAGTCCGCGGCACATAAGCACATCGTTGCCGCTCTCGTAAAATTCCGCTCTCTGCCCCAGCGCTTTTGCTGTTCAACGATACCCTCGATGCGCTTGATCTCTTTTATATCGTTTTCGTATTTATTTTTGAGCGAGTCGTTGTAGGCTTGCTTTTTCTTTTTGAACTCGGAATACGACCCCTTGTAGCACATTGCCTTTTGATGCTCGAGCTCAATGGTTTTGTTAGTAACGTTGTCGAGAAAATATCGGTCGTGGCTGATGATGATCATCGCGCCCTTAAAGTCGCGCAGAAAGTCCTCGAGCCAGCCTACGGACTTTATATCGAGGTGGTTTGTCGGCTCGTCAAGGAGCAGAAAATTGCTCTGTGAGAGCAAAAGCTTTGCGAGGCAGAGCTTTGAACGCTGACCTCCGCTGAGGTTGCCGACCCTCATCGTAAAATCCTTTTCGGCAAAGCCGAGCCCGAGCAAAGCCGAGCGCGTGCGGCTTTTGTAGGTCAGCCCTCCCCTGCTCTCGTACTCCTCGATCAACGCTGTCTGGCGCTCAACAAGCGCGTTGATGTCGCCGTTTTTATTCTCTATATCCGCTGTGACCGCGGCGGTCTCCCGCTCGATTTCTTTCAGATGATCGAACACCGAGACAAGCTCATCAAATACACTGACCTCGGGATCCTTGCAGGAGTGCTGCTCCATATATCCGACGCGCACCGATTTTTCAAACGCGACGGTTCCGTTTGTGGGCGCGAGCTCGCCGCTGAGCACCCTGAACAGCGTGGTCTTGCCGACTCCGTTAGCGCCGATAAAACCCATTTTGTCGCGCGGTTCAACATCGAACGACACGTTTGAAAACAGCGTTCTGTCAACAAAAGTCACCTCGAGGTTCCTTACGGATAACGACGGCATAAGCTCACTCCCTTCATATAAATTCAGTATCAAGATATATAATACATTAAAAAACGAAAAAGAGCAATACAAAATTAAAAATATGCCATAGGTTCAACAGCGCGTAGATAACGATCCCTATATATATCAGCACATCGGCAAAGCGGTTCTCCCCCGCGCCCGAAAGCTTGTAAAGGACGGAGCAGAGAATAATAACGGCAAGCGGCAGCGCTGCCTTGATGATAAATGTCGGGTAAAATCCGGTAATTATTCCGCTCATCAAGGGATTTGCCTCGTAAAACCTGCCGCTCAAAAGCAGCGCCTCGGTGCACAGCCAGTCGATTATATTAAGCAAATACAAAAATGCCAGCTTATCGTAAAAGCTGAGCCCGCTCTTACGTTTTGAGTGTGATAAAATGCTTGTGCTCATAATATTTTCCTCCATATAAAAAGTATATGCTATTAGTTTTTTCCGACACAGCGCAATAATACGGATTCACAAAAACTAATTGAAAAAAAGTGTTGACAACAGGCTTAGTTTATGATATATTAATTAGGCACGAATTGCTATACGCTGGTGTAGCTCAGTTGGTAGAGCAGCTGATTTGTAATCAGCAGGTCGGGGGTTCAAGTCCGTCCACCAGCTCCAAGAAGCCTACTTATCAAAAGGTAGGCTTTACATATGGGAGAATTCCCGAGTGGCCAAAGGGGGCAGACTGTAAATCTGTTGCGCTTCGCTTCGGTGGTTCGAATCCACCTTCTCCCAATTTTTGCTTTGTATTTTTAAATTTTAAGTCTTAAGTCTTAAATCTTCAGTCCTTCATTCATCAAATCATTGACATTTTGCGAGTAATATTTTAAAATGGCATTGTAATTTTATTTTTTGGAGAGTATCTATGTTTCCGACAATTGAAGTTTTTGGATTTACGATCGGGATGTACGGCGTTATGACGGTCATCGGAGCTGCATTATGCGTTTTGCTCGGATTGCGGTTGATAAAAAAGTTCAAAATACGCTGGGAAGATTTTGTTCTGGTAATGATCACCGCCCTGATCGGTATCTTTATTTTTGCTCACATCCTATACGGCATCACTAATATTGAAACCATTGCCGCCGCATTCGCGGGTATCGGAAAGCTAACGCCGGACGAATTGTTCAATATGTTTTTGTACAGCTTTGGCGGAATGGTCTTTTACGGCGGATTCATCGGTGGAGCGCTGGCGATTTTGTTCTACTGCAGGGTAATCAACAAAAAGCTTAACAAAAACAACCTGCTTGACATCTACGCGGTTTTGGTCCCGCTTTTCCATATCTTTGGCAGGATAGGCTGCTTTTTGGGCGGCTGCTGCTACGGTATAGAATCCGAATTCGGCTTTACCGTTAATGACAACAAGCTCAACCCGTTTATCAACGGCGTTAACCGATTGCCGATACAGCTTATTGAATCGGGCTGCAACCTGCTGATCTTCCTTTTTATCCTTTATCTGTTCAAAAAGGATTTTATGAAGGACAGGCTCATTTATATTTATATGATCATATACCCAGTCGTCCGCTTTGTTCTTGAATTCTTCAGAGGCGACGAATACCGAGGATTCTTATTCGGGCTTTCGACCTCGCAGTGGATAAGCATAGTTTTGTTTGTATTCGCAATCGTTATGCTTATTGTAAAACGCGGGCAGCGTAACAAAACTCAAAATTCAATTAAATAAACGATCGTAGGGGCGAGCAGTGCTCGCCCCTACAACTATATCGGAAACGTTTGTTTTCTCTTGAAAAAAAAACATATGTTATGTTATTATTATATTCGGACTAAACACAAAGGAGCTTGATTTATGGAAAACCAAGGCTTTAACGAACAGGTCGTAAAAAGAAAAAACGGAACCAAACAGCTCGTTATTAAAATCATCGCGGTAATGCTTTTGGTTATGGTTCCCGTTGTTGCGGCGATTTTGGCCGTCAATCTCGGAATCGCATATATTATGTGGGTCGGTTTTTTTGTCTTCATAGGCGGGATCTACGGCGTTTGGTATACGTTCAGCTGCCAAAAGGTCGAGTTTGAGTATTCCGTTGCGGGCAACGACCTTGACGTCGCAAAAATCATTGCTCTGCGCAAAAGAAAAAAGGTTTGCACCGTTCCGATCAATGAGATCACCGAACTGACAAACGACGAGGAAAAAATCAACAAAATAAGGGCGGCAAAGACTTATATTGCCGCGCGCGACATCAACTCAAAGGGCGAAAACTACTTTGCGATTTTTAACAATCCCGCGTACGGCAGATGTATGCTCGTCTTCACCCCAAACGAGCAGATACTCGAGGGAATGAAGCCGAAGCTCAACAAGGAGCTTATGCTGAGATTATTTTATAATAAAAAAGTTTAACAGCTATGGAAAGAACAGATAAAAACATTGTAAAAAAAGCTGTGCCAAAGCGTCCCGATGACGCTAACAAAGGCACAACGGGAACGCTGCTCGGCATTTGCGGAAGCTACGGAATGGCGGGCGCGGCGATACTCTCGGGCAAGGCGGCTCTGCGCTGCGGTATAGGGCTTGAAAAGCTCGCGCTGCCAAAGAGCATTTACCCGATTGCAGCTCAAAGCATTTTTGAGAGCGTATTTTTGCCGCTGTCCGAAACCGACGACGGCAAGATCAGCCGCTTTAATATCCCCTATCTGCTCGCCGAGGCGAAAAAAGCGACAGCCGTTTTGCTCGGCTGCGGACTCTCCGTCTGCGACGATACAAGGGAGCTTGTTTTTAGCTTTATTGAAAACTGCGAGACCCCAATGGTGCTCGACGCCGACGCGCTCAACTGCGTTGCCGAAAACCCCGAGATACTCAAAAGGCGCAGGGCGGAGATAATCATTACTCCCCACCCCGGAGAAATGGCAAGGCTTTGCAAGTCAACGGCAAAAGAGATAAATCTTGACCGCGAAAACACCGCGAAAAGCTTTGCCGAAAAATACGGCGTTATAACCGTGCTAAAAGGTCACGGAACGATCATCGCCTCGCCTGACGGACGGGCTCTGCTCAACACAACGGGCAACAGCGGTATGGCGGCCGGCGGGAGCGGCGATGTGCTCGCAGGTATGACGGCAGCTCTGCTCGCTCAGGGCAAAAGCGCGTTTGACTGTGCCGCGGCGGCTGTGTACCTACACGGAACAGCGGGCGACCTCGCGGCAGAAAAGTACGGCAAAATATCAATGCTCCCCGGCGATATGATCGAATTCATCCCCGAGGCGTTCAAAATAATATTTTGATAACAAGGACATATAATGTATCAAAACCTGTTTGGAGGTTATTATGGCTAAAACGGTTTTGAGCGCATTATGTGTCTTTTTTATTTTTATGATAGTTCTGTGCGGCTGCGGTACAGCGAACGGCAACGGAGTTATCACCGAGTTTTCCGCCGATTTTACCGCGAGCTACCGCGATATGGAGCTGAGCGGAAAGCTCACGACTGACCGCAGAGGGCTGTTGAGCATTGAGCTCGATTCTCCCAAAACGCTGAGCGGACTTGTTGTCTCTTATAAAAACGGAGAAACCGAGCTTAAAAGGGATGATCTGAGCTGCACGGCAGACGAAGCGTATCTTCCCGATAACAGCTTCCCGATGTTATTAAGATCCGCGCTGAAAGCTCTCGGAGATAATGACTCAAAACCGAAAAGCGATTCTTTTTCGATTGAAAAGGACGGCAAAACATATGAATTTGAGACAGACGAAAACGGTCAAATAAAAAAACTCACCGCAAACGGCGAGCTTGAAATAGAGTTTGACAATACTCAAAGCTTAGGTTAGGTAACATCTTTTGCGCCCCAAAATATTATGTAGTAGTTTGAATAAACTAAAACAGATAGCCAAAGATATAAGTAAAGAAAAAGATTTTTGGAGCGTGAAAGCCTTGAATATACGCCGCGGAGATATTTACTACGCAGATCTAAGCCCCGTTGTGGGCTCGGAACAGGGAGGGATCCGTCCTGTACTGATCGTCCAAAACAACATCGGCAACCGTTTCAGCCCGACCGTTATCGCGGCGGCTATAACAAGCCGTCAGTCAAAGGCGAACCTGCCGACGCATATCCCGCTGAACAGCGGTACATCGGGACTCGCAAAGGACAGCGTTGTGCTGCTCGAGCAGGTCAGGACGATTGACAAGCGCAGGCTGAAAGAAAAGATGGGCGCGATCGACCAAAGCGCGATGAACGCGGTCGACAACGCTATATCAATCTCTTTCGGGCTGGGCGCGGAACAGACAAACGCAGTAAGCTAAATTCGCCTTCGGCAAGCTAAATACGGCTTTTGCCGTGCTAAAGATAAAAAAGGACTGCTTTATCAAAAAAAAGCAGTCCTTTTTGTCAGAATAGTTACTTAATAATTTTTTCAGCTCCAAAGGAATTTAGCTGCGGCAACGCCGCGATTTAGCTCTCTATCGCTATTTTAAGCTCCTCTGCCTTGTCGGTGTCCTCCCACTTTACGCCGAGGTCTTCTCTGCCGATATGGCCGTACGCCGCAACAGGCAGGTACTTTGTCTCGGTGAGCTTTAGCTGTCTGATTATCGAGTTCGGGCGGCAGTCAAATACCTTTTCGACCGCCTTGACGATCTGCTCGTCAGAGTATTCTGATGTGCCGAAGGTGTCGACCATTATCGACACGGGCTTCGCAACACCGATAGCGTAGGCGAGCTGTACCTCAGCCATTTTCGCGAGCCCCGCGGCTACGATATTCTTCGCGATGTAGCGTGCGTAGTAAGCCGCGCTGCGGTCGACCTTTGTGGGATCCTTGCCGCTGAAAGCTCCGCCGCCGTGGCGCGAGAATCCGCCGTAGGTGTCTACGATGATCTTTCTGCCGGTGAGTCCCGCGTCGCCGACGGGTCCGCCGATAACGAACCTGCCCGTGGGGTTGACAAAAATCTTTGTGTTTTCGTCAAGCAGATTTTCGTGTACAACGGGCTTGATAACGTTCTCGATGATGTCCGCTCTGATCTGCTCAAGAGTTACATCCTCATCGTGCTGGGTGGATACGACAACGGTATCGACCCTGACCGCCTTAGCACCGTCATATTCGACAGTTACCTGAGTTTTTCCGTCGGGGCGGAGATACTTTAGAGTACCGTTCTTCCTCACCTCTGTAAGCTTTTTCGCGAGCTTGTGGGCAAGAGAGACGGGGAGCGGCATAAGCTCGGGAGTCTCATCGGTAGCAAAGCCGAACATCATTCCCTGATCGCCCGCGCCGATTTGGTTGTCGGCGTCTTTTTCGCCGTCCTTGAGTTCAAAGCTCTCGTTGACGCCCATAGCGATATCGGGCGACTGCTTGTCCAGCGATACGATGATTTTGCAGGTGTTGCCGTCAAAGCCGACCTCCGGGTTATCGTAACCTATATTTTTGATGACCTCTCTGGCGATCGACTCAATGTCGACCTCTGCCGTAGTCGATATCTCGCCCATAATATGTACAACGCCTGTTGTAGCCGTGGTCTCGCACGCTACATGGGCGTTTTTGTCCTGCGCCAAAATGCTGTCGAGGATCGCGTCCGATACGCAGTCGCAGACCTTGTCGGGATGTCCCTCTGTTACGGACTCTGATGTAAATAATCTCTTTGCCATATTATCACTCCTATAATTACAATAAAAAACGCGCCCTCGTCCGAAAGGCGCATCCACTATCAAATACTCATCTTTCGGTAGATACCGCAGGATTTGGCACCTTGCAGATGCAGGTTGCCGGACTTCACAGGGCCTGTTCCCTCAGCCGCTCTTGATAAGCTATTAAACTCTGCATAACATTATAATTCAATTTGATTGAAAAAACAAGTGAAAAATAAAGATTTATAGGCAATAACAGTTTTTGATTGATTAACGTGCCGCAATATGGTAAAATGTTTGTGAAATTGCAGTTTTGAGGTGTAAAAATGATTTATAAATTAAAAAGCGAAACGCCCGAGGATATACCGAACTTTAAGGGCGGAGAAAAATTCTTTAGGGCGATCATTCACGACGACGGAATGAATAAGGTTTTGCGCGGTACGCTCGTGCCCGGAGCGACTATCGGCGAGCATAAGCACGAATCCGACAGCGAGATCATTTACTTTCTGAGCGGCAGGGGCTATATGCTTTTTGACGGCAAAAAGGAGCGCGTTGAAGCGGGCGTTTGCCACTACTGCCCCAAGGGTCACACCCACAGTATGATAAACGACAGCGATGAAGATTTGGTATTCTTTGCGGTCGTACCTGTTCAATAAGCAAAAACAAAGCCCTGACGGTTCGTCAGGGTTTAGTATTTTACAAATTCGATTTCACCGGCGAATTTTTCGCCTGTCGTGCAGACCGTGAGCACATAGTCGGCAAACGCATAAGCCTTAAATCGGTAGGTCTTTCCGTTTTCTTCAAAGGTATCTTTGCTCACGTCGACGCTCTTCGGCGGGCGGTGAAAACCGTCGCCCATACACTTTAGCAGGGCTTCTTTTTTTGTCCAGAGCTCAAAAAACTCTCCCATTTTATCGGGGGAGCTTTTTATTTTATCCATCTCGTTTTCGCAAAAAACAAGCCTTCCCATCTTTTCATATGGAACGATCTTGAGCTTTTCTATATCGCAGCCGACCTGAGAATCGCCCACGGCAAAAGCGACGTATTCTCCGCTGTGCGAGAGATTGAAACACACCCCGTTTTTGGCGAGCGGCTTGCCGTTTTCGTCCTCATAGACCTCGGTGCCGCCTAAAAAATCCCGCATTAACAAACCGCCGAGCACACAGCGTTTTTTGTCGTCCTCAAGCCTGTATCTTTCGGACTTTTTTCTGCGCTCGGCGTCTATCATATTTATATGCTCGGGTTTTACGTCTTTGATCTCGGCAAGGTAAAGCCTCATATTTTTTACCGTTTTTCTATATAATTAATCAGCAGATCATTTGCCGCTCAGCTTTTTAATGCAATCTCGGCAGACAAACTTGCCCTCATACTCAATAATATCCTCGCCGCTGTTGCAAAATACGCACTTATTTTCCGCTTTTTGAAGGGTGATTTTTTCATCGTCAGCGCTGATCTTCAGAACGTCACCCGCGTTGATTGAAAGACTTTTGCGCATATCCATTGGGATAACAACTCTTCCAAGCCTGTCGATTTCTCTAAAATATGTGAAACTCATATTCTCACCCTTTCTACTGATTTATATATATAATAACATTGTTCTGCATATTTGTCAATTATATATGAAAAGTTTCTATAATTTTATTGTATTTGCCTATATTTTACATTTTTTGCACATCGAGGTGGCTATGCTAAACTACGTTTGGAGCTTTATTGTCGTATTGAGCGTTATTTGCTCGATAATCCTCGGCAATACGGATAATCTGTCGTCCGCGTTCATCGACAGCGCCGCGTCGGCGGTCGAGCTTATCATCACGCTCGCGGGGGTCATCTGTCTGTGGTCGGGGATAATGCGTATCGCTTCAAAAAGCGGCTTGACCGAAATAATCGCAAAGCTGTTCTCTCCCCTGCTGGGCCCGCTTTTTCCGCGGCTCGATAAAAAAAGCGAGGCGTTCAAGTGCGTGACGATGAACCTTACCGCGAATTTGCTCGGGCTCGGCAACACCGCCACGCCGCTCGGTCTAAAAGCGATGGGAGAGCTGCAAAAGCTGAATAATTACGGCACTACCGCGAGCGAGGAGATGGTCATCTTTGTTGTTATGAACACCGCCTCGATGCAGCTTTTGCCGACTATGCTCGCGACCCTGCGGCAGAGCTACGGCAGCAGCGCGCCGTTTGAGATAATAGCTCCCGTATGGATAAGCTCGGGCTGTGCGCTGGCGGTCGCGCTGATCATCGCCTGCTTCGGAAATAAGTTAAACAGGCACAGGATAAGGTGATATTTTGGAACTGGTAATGCCCGTATTCGCGGCAGTAATAATAATCTTCGGGATAATCAAGCGGGTCGCGGTCTTTGACGAATTCATCGCGGGGGCTAAGGAAGGCTTTGCTACACTGTACACCATCGCCCCATCGATCTTAGGGCTCGTGTTCGCCGTCAGCCTGTTAAAGACAAGCGGAGCTGTGGATGTTATTTGCAACGCTGTAAAGCCCGTTGCCGACTTCCTTGGTTTTCCGAATGAGCTTGTACCTATGGCTCTGCTTCGCCCCGTATCGGGGAGCGGTTCGACCGCGCTGCTTGTTCAGGTTTTTGATTCAAGCGGCCCCGACAGCTTTGCGGGCAGGGTCGCGAGCGTTTTGGCGGGCTCGAGCGAGACAACCTTTTACGCCACGACGATGTATTACGGGTGCATACGGATAAAAAATATCCGCCACACACTGATTGCCGCAATTGCCGCTGACCTTACCGCCGCAATTATGAGCGTTATCACGGTGAACCTGTTTTTTTATCGGTGATTATGGTGATTTCTTGCACGCCTTGAAAATTTGTAATAAATAAACTTTAAAATTGTCATTGACAAGTAATTATTACTATTTGTATTTGTTTTTTGGTCTCTTTTTTATGTTGAAATCTATGTGGAAATCATTAAAAACACTATATATGGGTTTATCAGCTTAATATTCGGGATATTTAGGCGGTGTGTTTAACTTGTGTTTAACACTTTCAACATAGTTTTCCACATTTTTTTGAAAATAAAGAAATATACAAGATGTATATTTTCGGACAAAGAAATTTATTTGCCCGCTTTTAATTCCGCTTAGAAATAATACATTATTGTAATAATTGTAACGGGGTGTCGAATCTTTGAATATACGCTCAAAAGCTCTGCTTATAACAGAAATCGTCGGAGTATTTTTTGTTTTGTTAAGCTCTCTTTTTATGTCAAAGCTGAACAGCCTTTGCGGCGGGAATCTGATCGGTATGATGTTCGGCAGCGTCAACCAAAGCGTATGGGAATCCTGCAAGACTCTGCTTTTGCCGTACCTGATTTGGGGGATGATCGAGCTTTTAAGCCTTTCGCCGCATATGCACAGGTTCACGGTTGTTAAAACGATAACGCTGTATTCTTTGGGGTTATCCTACATCGGTATAAGGCTTCTCCTCGGTTATGACAAGCCGGGTATTATTGTTGCGGTTATCTGCGTTGTCTTATCATTTGCGCTTTCACTTTTCCTATATAGCTCAAAATTTGACCTCTCACCGCTTTTCCCCGTGTCGGTATTCCTGCTCTTTTTATTTTGGGCGGTATATTTTAGCTTCACTCCGTTCCCGCCGGAAAATCCGGTCTTCCGCGATCCTCATACGGGGATTTACGGGATAATCCCGAATCATTTTGACCTCGGAGCGGCTGAACTCGACGCGATATACTATATTTCATAAATAATTTGTACAAAAGTCTGTTAAAATCCGAAAATATGTGTTATAATAGTATGGAATATAGATTATAGGTGAATAAAAATATGAAGGATAATAACAACGAAGTCAGATCCGACATTATTTCCGGCAGGAATCCGGTCAGCGAAGCTATCCGCTCGGGCAGACCTATCGACAAGATTCTCGTTGCGCGCGGCGAAAAAAGCGGCGCGGTCGTGGGGATACTTGCGAAAGCAAAGGACAGGCAGATCCCCGTTAAAGATGTCGACCGCACAAAGCTCGACTACCTCACAGGCTCCTCAAACCATCAGGGTATCGCAGCCTTTGCCGCCGTCAAGGATTACTGCACGGTAGACGATATTTTTGAATACGCGGCAGAGCTTGACGAGCCGCCGTTCATCGTTGTACTCGACGAGATCGAGGATCCGCACAACCTCGGCGCTATAATCAGGACAGCCGAGTGCGCGGGAGTTCACGGGGTCATCGTCCCCAAGCGGCGCAGCGCGGGACTGAGTTATGTTGTGGGAAAAGCCTCCGCGGGCGCGGTCGAGTATATGCGCGTCGCCAGGGTGACAAACATCGCAAATCTGCTTGACGAACTAAAGCAGCGCGGAGTTTGGGTCTACGGAGCCGATATGGACGGCGAGGACTACACAAAAACCGATTTATCAGGCGCTTGCGCCATTGTAATAGGCAACGAGGGCAAGGGGATGTCACGCCTTGTCCGCCAAAAATGCGATGTGATAGTGTCGCTTCCGATGAAGGGCAAGATCAATTCGCTGAACGCCTCGGTAGCCGCGGGAATACTGATGTACCACGCGGCAAAAGGAAGGTAAAACCGCGGGCGCGCTAACGCAATAAACAAAAAGGATGTGAAAGTTTTGTCTGACCTCAACAAAGAGCAGGAAAAGAAAAACGACCTGCTCAAGGAGCTTGAAATCCAGAGCATACTTGACGAAACGCATCAGCTTGCCGATGACGAGCAGATGAAAAAAATCGCGGATAAATATCGCGCAAAGCCTAAGATGGACGACATTTTCAGCAACGCCGATAAAAAACCGCGCCTCAAAAATGACAATCCGCTTGACCTTGACAAGGAAAAGCCCGACGACAGCAATACCATCGTGGGCGACAAAACCGCGGCGACAATGCAGACAGAGCTGATTATGGACGGCAGCAAGGAGGATATTAAAACCCCCGAGCAGCTTGAAAAGGAAGCCGAAGAAGCCGCCAAAAAAGCAGCCGAGGAAGCCGCAAAGAAGGCGGAGGAAGAAAAAATAATCACCCTTAAACCCGAGTATGACGAGGACACGCGGTTCTCGGGCGAGGTCTTGGGCGAGGTGGATACCTTCCGCGAGAGCAACGATATTGAGAGCTTTGACACCATAGACATCGACGTTGACGCCGAGGACTACAAAAAAGCTCAACAGCAAAAGGAAGCCGAGCAAAAGAGCAGGTACGAAAATCTGTTCAAAATCAAGCACACCTCGGACGGCAAGCCTCCTAAAAAGGTAGTCTCAAAAGTCCCTGTGTACCGCCCCGAAGAGCCAAAGAACACGCTCAATATCAAGGCGGGCAGGTTTTCTGAGGTCGTTGAGCGCGAGTATGACGAATATGTCCGCTCAAAGAACCCCTCGGTCATCGCTCACGTTATAAGGCCGGAGCCAAAGCCGATCGAGGACGACGACAAGCCCGAGGACGATCGCTCCGCGCAGGAAAAGGTTATGTCCGCAGTTGTAGGCTTCTTCTCAAAGGACGAGTCCGACGATGTTGACGTGGTTCAGGAAAAGGCTGCCCCGATCGAGGACTATACAAGCGAGGACGACGAAAAGGGCATAAAGTACGAACTCAACTACAACATAAAAAAGTTATTTTCACGCTGCCTTGTTTCAGGCGTTATTGTATTTGTTTCTATAATTTTGACAGTTTTGACAAGGGTCATCCCCGACGCTATCATCGGAGCGATACCCGTTGCCCCTGCGGCGTACGCTGTGTTCAACTTCCTGCTTTTGGGAGTTTCGATCTTCGCGAACCGCATCGCGCTTATGAACGGACTAAGTCCGCTTGTACGTTTTAAGGGCAATTCCGACACCGCGGTCTCGGTGGCGTGTATCAGCGCGGTCATCCAAACGATAGTCTCATTCTTCTGCCTCGGCGATATGACGGCGTTCAATGTGAATTACTACGTGGTGATCGTATTTACGGCGCTGTTCGCGAACAACCTCGGCAAGCTCATTATGGTGCTCAGGGTTAAGGATAACTTCCGCTTTACCGTTGCCAAGGGTCAAAAATACGCCGCCAAGATATACAACAACGAGGCGGTCGCCAGCAAGATGCTCAGCGGCACACCTTCGGACAAGGCGCTGATCGCTTATCAGCACAAAACCGAGTTCCCCTCTAACTTCTTAAAAATCTCTTACGCGCCCGACCCAAGCGAGGACTTAGCCTCAAAGCTTGCGCCGATCACGTCGATCGCGGCAATAGTGATCGCGCTGCTTTACGGCGTTGTCAAGCTTTCGTTCGCGGACGCTGTCAATACTCTTTCACTCGTAACCGCGCTCGCTATCCCCGTTGCCACTCTGCTTGCGGTCAACCTGCCCGTCAAGCTGCTCTGTAAAAACCTGACGGGTTACGGCGCGATGCTCGCAGGCTATCCGTCTATCAAGCAGTTCTGTGACAGCACGGCTATTATGATGGACGCAAACGAGCTCTTCCCCGCCGAGTCGATCGACCTTGAGGGAATAAAGAGCTTTGAGGATTATAATGTTGACGAGTCGCTGCTGTGCGGTATCGCGATCCTTAAAGAGGCGCAGAACCCGCTCGCGAACGCTTTTGACTCGGTCATAAACGAAACAAAAGAAAAGCTCCCCGAGGTAGAGAGCGTACTATATGAGGATGATCTCGGTCTTGTGGGCTGGATAAACGGCGAGCGAATTTTGGTAGGCTCGCGCAGCCTTATGGAAAAATACAGGGTCGACACACCCCTGCCCGAATACGAGGAAAAATACACCTCTAAGGGCAGCCAGATAACCTATCTGTCACGCGCGGGCAGGCTGGTTGCAATGATAGTTACAAAATACCACGCCGACCCCGAGCTCAAAACAGAAATGCAGAGAGCCGAGGCAAACGGCATAAGCTTCCTTATCAGGACGACCGACTACAATATCACCGACGACCTTATCGCAAAGCTCTACAACCTGTTCTACCGCAGCATCAAGGTGCTGCCCACAGGCTTGGGCAACGTGCTCAAAGAGGCTCAGGGCGTTACCGAAGAGACCTCGCGCTCTTACCTTATCACCCACGGCAAGGCGTCATCGCTCGCAAGAGCGGTATCGGGCAGCGTTAGGATAAAGAGCAATATCTCGCTGGCGATAATCATTCAGCTTGCGGCGGTCATACTCGGAATCCTCATCGCCGCCACCCTTTCGCTCTACGCGGGAGTTGAAGTTATGGGCACGCTTGAAGTGCTGATCTACGCGCTGTTCTGGGCGGCGGCTGCGATAATCGCTCCGTCGATCCAAAAGCCGTAGGAAAGTTATGAGTTAAGAGTTATGAGTTGAGAGTTTGTTTTATGGAGGAAAGAGTATGAAAATCGCTCCGTCACTTTTATCATGTGATTTTTCCGTTATGGGACAGGAAATAGAACGAATGGATAAAGCAGGCGCGGACTGGATGCACCTTGACGTTATGGACGGTCATTTTGTGCCGAACATCACCTTTGGCGCACCGGTTATAAAATGCGTCAGAAAATACACGGACAAGCCGTTTGACGTTCATCTGATGATAACCGATCCGCTGAAATATATCGACGATTTCGCCGACGCGGGCGCGGACATAATCACCTTCCACGTCGAGTGCGATTCCGACATCGACAAGACTATCGAGAAGATCAAGTCGCGCAACATCAAGGCAGGGCTTGTTATCAAGCCCAAGACTCCTGCGGAGTCGGTTTTTGAGTACCTCGATAAGATCGACCTTGTGCTTATTATGACCGTTGAGCCCGGCTTTGGCGGTCAGAGCTTTATGGCGGATATGATGCCCAAGGTCAAGGCTATCAAGGAAGAAGCCAAGCGCAGAGGACTTGATATGCCGGTCGAAGCGGACGGCGGTATCGGCGCAGCTACGATAGAACAATGCGCCGAGGCAGGGATCGACATCTGCGTTGCCGGAACAGCGGTTTTCAAAGCTGATGACGCTACAAAGGCGATCGCCGAACTTCAAGCGTATTGATTTTTATTTTTTTGACAAAGCAGTGACAGCCCTTGCGGCTGTCATTTTTTTCGGCAAAATCGCAAAAAATAAAGGCGGCCGTGATGGCCGCCATTACTATTATATCAATATTTTTACGCCATAAAATACTCGTAAAACGCGCGGTACGCCATATAGACATCCGTCTTTGAAACTATCTCAAACGGCGCGTGCATACTGAGCACGGGCACGCCGAGGTCGATAACATCGACGTTCATATTCGCTACAT
>CACYQK010000028.1:0-19295 GCA_902776495.1 uncultured Ruminococcus sp.
GGTGCACACGCGCTTTCCGCCCGAGCCCAACGGGTATCTTCACATCGGTCACGCAAAGGCGGTCTGCATCAATTTCAGCACCGCCGAAAAATACAACGGTATGTGCAACCTGAGAATGGACGACACCAACCCCACTAAGGAGGACGTTGAGTACGTCGACGCCATAAAGGAGGACATCAAGTGGCTCGGCTTTGACTGGGGCGACCGCTTTTACTACGCCTCTGACTACTTTGAGCAGATGTACGGCTACGCGGTCGAGCTCATCAAAAAGGGCTTGGCTTACGTATGCGAGCTCAACGCCGACCAAATGCGCGAATTCCGCGGCGACACCAAAACCCCTGCAAAAAGCCCGTTCCGCGACAGACCCGTTGAGGAGAGCCTTGACCTGTTTGAGCGTATGCGCAACGGCGAGTTCGAGGACGGAAGTATGACCCTGCGCGCGAAGATCGACCTCGCGTCGGGCAACTTCAATATGCGCGACCCGGTAATCTACCGCATAAACCGCCTGCACCACCACCGCACGGGCGACAGTTGGTGCATCTACCCGATGTACGACTTTGCGCACCCGATCGAGGACGCGATCGAGGGTATCACCCACAGCCTTTGCACGCTCGAATTCGAGTCGCACAGACCGCTCTACGACTGGGTCATCGAGAACATCTCGGCTCCCGCAAAGCCCAGACAGATCGAGTTCGCAAGGCTCGGTATAAACAACACGGTAATGTCAAAGCGCAAGCTCAGAGCTCTTGTTGAAAACAACTACGTCGCCGGTTGGGACGACCCAAGGATGCCGACTCTCTGCGGACTTCGCAGGCGCGGCTATACTCCAAAATCAATCCGCTCGTTTGTCGACCAAATCGGCGTGTCAAAGGTAAATTCGATCGTTGAGTACAGCTTTTTGGAGCACTGCCTGCGCGACGACCTCAACGAAAACGCCGAGCGCACGATGTGCGTCATCCACCCGATCAAGCTCATCCTCACAAACTACCCCGAGGGCAAGACCGAGGAATTTGAGGTTGAGAAAAACCCAAACCGCCCCGAAGACGGCACAAGAACCGTCACCTTCTCACGCGAGAGCTGGATCGAGGCAGAGGACTTTATGGAGGAGCCGATCAAGAAGTATCAGCGCCTCTACCCCGGCAACGAGGTCAGGCTGAAATCGACCTACATCGTAAAATGCACGGGTTGCAAAAAGGACGAAAACGGCAACGTGACCGAGGTTTACGCCGAGTACGACCCCGAAACACGCGGCGGCAACACGCCCGACGGCAGAAAGGTGCGCGGCACTATCCACTGGGTCGACGCGAACAACTGCGCCGACGCCGAGGTAAGGCTTTACGACAATCTCTTTACTGTGCCCGACCCCGACGCGGAGGAGGGGGATTTCCTCGACTACCTCAACCCCAACTCGCTCGAGATACTCAAAAACTGCAAGGCTGAAAAGAACCTCGAAAACGCTGAGGCTCCCAAGAGCTTCCAGTTTATGAGGCTGGGCTACTTCTGCGTTGACAACAAGGACAGCAAGCCGGGTCATTTGGTATTCAACAGAAGTGTGAGCCTTAAAGACGGGTTTAAGAAGAAAAAGTAAAAACCTTATAAAACAACCGTAGGGGCGGACCCGTGTGTCCGCCCGATTATACAAACGTTAGATTTTGGCGGGCTACCTCTCCGTCAGCACATTTAACGTTCAAGAAAACGGGGCGTTAGCGGAAACGCCGCCCCCTCTGTCATTTCACAAGTGAAATGCCACCTCCCCCGTAACAAGTGACGGGGGAGGCTTTAAATAGGATGATTATTATGGAAAACGTATTGATTACGGGCGCGTCGGGCGGTATCGGTACCGCATTGTGCGTCGCCTTTGCTCAGACCGGCAGGAATATTGCCGTTCATTACAACAAAAACCGCAAAAAGGCAGAAAACCTTGTCAGTGTTCTGCGCGACTCTTATGGAGTGAATGCGATCGCCGTTCAGGCTGATGTCGCAGTCAGGGAGTCGGTCAACGCTATGTTTGACGAGATCGACTCCGAGTTCGGCGGCATTGATATCCTCATCAACAACGCGGGTATCGCCCAGCAAAAGCTGTTCACAGAGCTGACTCGGGACGACTGGAGAGCTATGCTCGGCACCGACCTTGACGGAGTTTTTAACTGCACTCAGGAGGCGCTGAACAGATTTATGCTGCCAAACCACAAGGGAGTTATCCTCAACATCAGCTCGATGTGGGGTCAGGTCGGCGCGTCCTGCGAGAGCCACTACAGCGCCGCAAAGTCAGGCGTTATCGGACTTACAAAGGCGTTAGCCAAGGAATTGGGGCTGTCAAACATCCGCGTCAACTGCATCGCTCCGGGCGTTGTGATGACGGATATGATGAAGGATTTTGACGAGCAGACGATATACGATTTAAAAGAAGAAACCCCGCTGAACACCCTCGGCACCCCAAAGGACATCGCCGACGCTGCGGTCTTCCTGTGCAGCGACAAAGCGAAATTTATCACGGGTCAGGTGCTTGGTGTTAACGGAGGATTTGTTGTCAATTAACAATTAACGATTAACAATTAAAGGGGGAGCAGGTGTTTACGTCACGCTTTCTATTACAATAACACAGCTATCGCTGATTTATACGCAGCCCCCTCCGTCATTTCACAAGTGAAATGCCACCTCCCCCGTAACAAGTGACGGGGGAGGCTTTAAAATTATCTCAAAACTAAAAATGAGCCGCCGACATTTCCGTCAGCGGCTCATTGTTAATTGTACATTGTTAATTGTTAATTGAAAATAACAATTACTTAACCTCAACCTCTGCGCCTGCAGCCTCGAGCTTCTCCTTCATAGCGTCAGCATCTTCCTTAGATACCTGCTCCTTAACGGGCTTGGGAGCGCCGTCTACGAGAGCCTTAGCCTCTTTAAGACCGAGACCTGTGATCTCACGAACAGCCTTGATAACGCCGATCTTGCTTGAGCCTGCGCTCTTAAGGATTACGTCAAACTCTGTCTGAGCGGCAGCAGCCTCTCCGCCGCCCTCCGCGGGGCCTGCAACTGCAACAGCAGCGGCAGCCGATACGCCAAACTCATCCTCTACAGCGTGTACGAGCTCTGAAAGCTCAAGAACTGTGAGGCCTTTTAATTCTTCAATAATAGCAGTAATTTTCTCTGATGCCATTCTGCTGCAGGAGCTTCCTCAGCGGGAGCCTCGGCAGCCTCTTCGGCGGGAGCTTCCTCCCCTGCCTTCTTGGCGAGACATTCCTCAAAGCCGCCCTCGTCAACAACAGCCTGCATAACGCGGGCAAATGCTGCGATAGGAGCCTGGAACGCACCGAGTACGTTTGCGAGAAGTACTTCTCTTGTGGGCAGCTTTGACAGAGATACGATAGTATCCATATCAATTACAGCGCCGTCAAGATAACCCGACTTAACCTTAAAGTTGTCGTGATCCTTTGCGTAGTTGCAGAGAATTCTCGCTGCGGCAGCGTATTCGCTGTCGCTTGTGGCAAGTGCCGTTGTGCCCTCAAGCACGGGCTTGATGTCCTCAAGACCTGCCTCATCACAGGCGCGTGAAAGCAGTGTGTTCTTAACTACGGTGTACTTTACGTCGTTTTCACGAAGCTCTTTTCTGAGCTTTGTGTCATCCTCGGTGTTGATACCCTGATAGCTAACAACAAGACCTGTAACAGAGTTGTTGAGTCTCTCGGTGAGCTCGGCAACGATAGCCTTTTTTTGCTCTAAAACACTTTGACTTGGCAAAAATTTCACCTCCGATAAATAATGTATCGCAGTTCATAAAAAAGCCGCCCGCGTGTTCCGCGGACGGCAGTAAAATACAATCGAAAAATAATTGCATCTTCCTCGGCGGGCAGGGCGAACCTTTACGCAAAGCACCCGCTGTCTTTAGAACAGCTTTTTATTTTACCTATTAAGTTTTAATAGGGTAAAACCTTAATTACTGAAACTTGATGGGGTTGACCCTTACGCTCGGTCCCATTGTAGAAGTAACAGCGACCGATTTGATGTACTGACCCTTAGCGGCAGCAGGCTTAGCCTTAACGATAGCGTCCATAAGAGTATCCATATTCTCCTGAAGCTTATCAGCGCCGAAGGAAACCTTGCCAATGGGGCAGTGAATGATGTTTGTTTTGTCAAGACGGTACTCAATCTTACCTGCCTTAGCCTCTTTGATAGCTCTGGCGATATCGGGAGTAACTGTGCCCGCCTTGGGGTTAGGCATAAGACCGCGGGGACCGAGGATACGACCGAGACGACCTACAAGACCCATACAATCGGGAGTTGTAACGAGTACGTCAAAGTCCATCCAGTTCTCCTGCTGGATCTTCTGCGTCATATCTTCAGCGCCGACAAAGTCTGCGCCTGCTTCCTTGGCGAGGTCTTCGTTAGCGCCCTTGCAGATAGCAAGAACTCTTACGTTTTTACCTGTACCGTTGGGAAGTACTACCGCGCCTCTGACCTGCTGGTCAGCGTGACGGCTGTCTACGCCGAGCTTTACGTGAAGCTCAACTGTTTCGTCAAACTTGGCTGTGGCTGTCTTTACAACAGTGTCAAGAGCCTCGTTTGTATCATATAATTTGGTTCTGTCAACGAGCTTAGCAGCGTCAACATATTTCTTACCGTGTTTCATCAATTTTCCTCCATTGTTAGGTGGTCAAGCGGAATGATCCTCCCACCCGGATTAATTAGTCAACTACTGTAATACCCATGCTTCTTGCCGTACCCGCGATCATACTGATTGCGGCGTCAAGAGAGCCTGCGTTAAGATCGGGCATCTTCTGCTCGGCAATCTTTGTGAGCTGCTCTTTTGTGATCTGTGCGACCTTAGTCTTGTTAGGTACGCCCGAACCGCTGCTGATACCGCAAGCCTTTTTGATAAGTACCGCGGCAGGCGGGGTCTTTGTGATAAATGTGAACGAACGGTCTGCATATACTGTGATTACAACAGGAATGATAAGACCTCTGTCGTTCTTTGTGCGCTCGTTAAAGTCCTTTGTGAACGCAACAATGTTAACGCCGTGCTGACCGAGTGCCGGTCCTACAGGCGGTGCCGGAGTAGCTTGTCCGGCAGGGATTTGTAGCTTTATAATGCCTACAACCTTTTGAGCCATTGTGTTTAACCTCCAAATTCGTGGTAAATTGCGGGACGCCACTGTGTAGGGTCCCTCCCACAGGGAACATTACGCTCCCAATAAAAAAGCCTTTCGGCTGATTTATCAAAAATTATTCTTCCAATGCTTCTGCCTGGCTCAGCTCGAGCTCGACAGGAGTTTCGCGTCCGAACATAGAAACAACTACGCGGACATAGTTTTTGTCGGTATCAAGCTCATCTACAACACCGACGAAGTCCTCAAGCGGTCCGTCAATGATCCTTACGGAATCACCGACAGCATACGAAACCTTGACGACCTTTTGCTCAACGCCCATTCTGTAAACTTCGGCGTCTGTGAGCGGTACGGGTTTTGATCCGGGTCCGACAAATCCGGTACAGCCGCGTATATTGCGCACGACATACCATGTCTCATCGGTATAGACCATCTTTACAAAAACATAACCGGGGTAGATCTTGTGCTCTACCTCCTTGGTCTTCTCGCCTACGGTCTCTGTTACGACCTCGGTGGGGACCTTTACGTCGATGATCATATCCTGCAGGCTGCGGTTCTCTGCTGTTGTAAGCAGATCGGTCGCGACCTTGTTTTCGTAACCCGAATAGGTATGGATAACATACCACTTTGCCTCATAATCAGCCATCGTAACTCTCTTCCTTTCGTAAGATATCAGTTAAACGCTGATTATGCGGCCGCTCCGGTCTCCATAACCATACCAAGCAGTGCATACAAACCAGAATCAAGAGCAAATATAAATAAGCCCATGATAATGATTACGGCAATAACGATGCCGAAATTCTTTGTAGTCTGCGCCGGCGTCGGCCATGTGATCTTTTTGAGCTCACCCTTACAAGCTGCGAGGTACTTGATCAGTCTTACAAAAGCATTAGGCTTTTTCTGATTTTTAGCGGCATTTTTAGCAGCCTTTTTTGCGTCTGCCTTTTTTGCAGCAGGCTTCTTGTCAGCCTTTTTGGCGTCTGCTTTTTTAGCGTTAGCTTTCTTGTCAGCCATGATGTACCTCCTTATTTAGTTTCCTTGTGAAGAGTGTGTTTCTTGCAGAAGCGGCAGTACTTGTTCATCTGAAGTCTGTCGGGACTGTTTTTCTTGTTCTTCATTGTGTTGTAGTTGCGCTGTTTGGCCAATGTGATTTTAACTCTCATAACGGCACCTCCCGGTTATTCGGAATATTTTTAGCCTCCCTCAACAGGGCACAAAAATAAAGCCCCTTTTAGAGGTGATAACATTTTAACACAGGTTTTGCATTAAGTCAAGGGATTTTTGGGAAAAAGTTATGAGTTAAGGGTTATGAGTTGAGAATTGGTCAAACTCATAGTTTTCCTTAACATTTAAAGCCTCCCCCAACAGTTTAGCTTTAAGGGAGGCGGCGCGGCACTTTATTGCCGTGACGTATGATGAGCAAGCGTTTATACCGCGTTTTCCGTTACAATCATAACTTGCACGATAGGAAACACAGCTCCCCCGTAACAAGCGACGGAGGAGCCTTAGTTTTTTCGGTTAATTTACTTCTGATTCAAAAGCGTGCTGCCCAGTGATTTTTTCGGCTTTTTGGGGACTTCGGGTTTTACCTCTTTGCCCTTGTACTTCCTTGCTGCCGCGGCAGGCTTATCAAGCTCCTCGTTAAAGTACTCGCTGAGCTTGTCATACTCCTCGTCGTCGAGCGAGTTGAGGAGCACGATTGTTATGATCGAGCGCGTGTCGCGGTCGCCGTTGCCGTACTGGGTGTTGAAGACGTTGGCGAGCTTTTCGGTCTCTTTTTTGCTTGAGCTCTTCAGGTAATCAGCCACCTTGGGCGCGATGTGCTCCTTTGCAAAGGTCGCGCCGCGGAACGGGTAGTAGCAATCCTCTTCGTTTTGGATCTCCTCCCTGAGCTCGGGGAAGTATGTGACAAAGCGCTTTGCCAAAAACTTGGGGTCAGCCGTTCCGTCGTCTGATTTTTTCTTTTTCTTTTTGACCTGCTTTGCGCGCTTAATAGCTACGGTGCCGGAAACGCCTTCGACAAAGTCGTTTGCAATACTTTCGGCATCCTTTTGGTCGGCGACCTCGTCGTCATAAAGCCAAGTGGCGAGGATCTTCCAGTCGTTGTCGGGCCCTTCCTCGGTCATTGCCGCCGAGCGCAGGACCATCTGCTGCTTTTCCGAGACATATACGACCGAATACGCCACGTTCTCGCTTGTGAACAGAGATACAAGGTCTCCGCCGGTCTCGTCCGAAACCTTTTGCTTTTCGTAGCCCTGCTTTGCAAGCTCGTCCTCTACCCTTTTAGATATAAATTCAAACGCCTTTTTATATTCCAATTTAATCTTCCTTTCGGATAAAAATCATATTTGCCATATTATTATATTATAAAAAGTATAATATTGCAAGTCTTTTAAACGTTTCCTGAGTTTTTCTGTTATCCGCCTTTTATTCTCGACTTTATACATCTGCTTCGCCTGACGATGCTGCTGTCATTCTGAGGCTCTGCCGAAGAATCTCGTACCTCTTTATCAAATGTTGTCGGAAACATTATGAGATCCTTCGCTAAAGCTCAGGATGGCAGCGATCCGTTCAACAAGTGCAATTAAGCACTTGCAACCAAACGGATATTGTGGTATGATTTAAGCTGTATAATAATGTATACTATTATAAAGAAGGTTTTTGTATGTCATCAGCCAACGCGATCGGCGTTTTTGACTCGGGACTCGGCGGGCTCAGCGCCGTAAAGGAGTTTTTGCACGTCCTCCCGAACGAAAAAATCATATACTTCGGCGACACGGGAAGGGTCCCCTACGGCACCAGAAGCCGCGACACCATTAAAAAATACGCGTTTCAGGACGCTCATTTTCTGCTTGAAAACAACGTCAAGATGGTCGTTGCCGCCTGCGGAACCGTCAGCTCGGTCGCGGGCGCTCAGCTTGAGGAAAAGCTGCCCGTACCTTACACGGGAGTTGTGAATCCCACCGCCTACACCGCCGTGCGCAAAACCAAAAACGGCAGGATCGGCGTAATAGGAACCTCTGCGACGGTCAACAGCCACAGCTACAAAAAGCGTTTGCAAAAGCTCGACCCAAAGGTCGAGGTGTTTGAGCAGGCTTGTCCGCTTTTTGTTCCGCTTGTGGAAAACGGCGTTATCCACCGCGACGACCAGATCACAAGGCTTGTGGTAAGGCGTTACCTCGGCGAGCTCAAGGATCAGGGCGTTGACGCGCTGATTTTGGGCTGCACGCACTTTCCGCTTTTGCGCGACGCGATTTCCGACTATATGGGCGAGGGCGTAGAGCTGATAGACTCGGGCTATGAGACCGCTATTTACGCCGCAAAGGTGTTAAAGGAGCAGGAGCTTCTCAACGATGACACTGCCGCCAAAACACCCGAATTCTATGTCAGCGACACACCCGAAGGTTTTAAAAATGTCGCGGGACTGTTTTTGGGCAGGGATATGGAGCACACCGTCACCCAAATCGACATTGAACAGTATTGAGGAAATTATGGAGAATCAGGAAAAAGAAAAATATATGATTTCGATCATCGGCGAGCAGAACCTTGACGGCGAGACCGATAAGATCGAGGTGATCACCTCGGGCAATTTTATGCGCAAGCGAGATCACTACTACATCGGCTACAAGGAATACAGTGAGGAAAACCCTGCCGAGTATTACGACAACCTTATAAAGGTCGAGGAAAATATGGTGACTATAAACCGCAAGGGTCAAAACCAGACTCGGCTTATTCTCGAAAAAGGCAGGCGTCACCAGTGCGTTTATCAGACCATCGCGGGCGACTTTACCATCGGCGTTTTTACAAAGACGCTCGAAAACAAGCTGACCGAAAAGGGCGGTACGCTCGAGGTGAGCTACACGCTCGATTTTGACGCCAACCTGATGAGCGAGAACAGATTTTTTATTAAGGTAGAAGAAAAGCAGATTGAGGAGTAATTAAAATGGACACATATTCAACCGCGGTATCGCAGCTGAAAAACGCTGTGACCGCCGCAATCAACAAGGCAATCGAAAACGGAGAGCTTCCGCAGGCTGAGCCGTATGACTTTATCATCGAGACACCCGCCGACACCACCCACGGCGACTTTGCCACAAACGCGGCTATGGCGGGAGCAAAGGCGTTCAGGATGCCGCCGTTCAAGATCGCGCAGGCCATCACCGGCAACCTCGACCTTGACGGCACGATGTTCGAGAGGTTCGAGACCGCGGGTCCGGGCTTTATCAACTTCTTTTTGAGCGCGGAATTTTACGCTTCCGTAGTCTCCGAGATCATCGCCGACCCCGAGGGCTACGGTTCGTCGGACTACGGCAAGGGCGAAAAGGTAATGGTCGAGTTCGTCTCGGCAAATCCCACGGGTCCCATGCATATGGGCAACGCGCGCGGCGGAGCGCTGGGCGACTGCCTTGCCGCAGTGCTTGACAAGGCGGGCTATGACGCTTACCGCGAGTTCTATGTAAACGACGCCGGCAACCAGATCGAAAAGTTCGGCTGTTCGCTCGAGGCGCGTTATTTGCAGATCTTCAAGGGCGACGAGATAGAATTCCCCGAGGACGGATATCAGGGCGCGGACATCACCGAGCTTGCGCAGGAATACGCCGATATAAACGGCGATGCTCTTGTTGAAGTCAGCGGCGATGAGCGCAAAAAGGCGCTTGTTGACTACGCTCTGCCCAAGAATATCAAGAAGATGCAGGCTGATATGGCGGCTTACAAGATCACCTACGACAAGTGGTTCTTTGAGAGCGAGCTGCACAAAAGCGGCGAGGTCAAAAAGGTCGTTGACCTGCTGACCGAAAAGGGTCTGACCTACGAGAGCGAGGGCGCGGTCTGGTACAAAAACAAGGACGTCCTCACTGAAAAGCTGCTCGCTGAGGGCAAGACTCAGAAATACATCGACAATCTTGAATTGAAAGATGACGTGCTTATCCGCCAAAACGGCAACCCGACCTATTTTGCCGCGGATATAGCGTATCACAAAAATAAATTTGACCGCGGGTTTGAAACGCTCATCGACGTTTGGGGAGCCGACCACCACGGCCACGTTATGAGGATGAAAGGCGCTATGGACGCTATCGGCTACAACGGCGACAAGCTCAACGTCGTGCTGATGCAGCTCGTAAAGCTCGTTCGTAACGGCGAGCTCGTAAAGATGAGCAAACGTACCGGCAAGGCGATCCAGCTCCGCGATCTTCTCGAGGAGGTTCCCGTTGACAGCGCGCGCTTCCTGTTCAACACAAGAGAGGCGAACACCCAAATGGACTTTGACCTCGATCTGGCGGTCAGTCAGGACAACCAGAACCCCGTTTACTATGTTCAGTACGCCCACGCGCGTATTTGCAGTATCTTCAAGGCTTTGGCAAAGGACGGCATCACCCCGCGCGAGTGCACAAAGGACGAGCTCGCGCTTTTGACCGCGGACGAGGAAAAGGAGCTTATCAGCCACCTCGCGCTGTATACTAACGAGATAATCAGCGCCGCCAAGGACTACGACCCCACCAAGGTAACACGCTACGTCACAAAGCTCGCGACTCTGTTCCACAAGTTCTACAACGCCTGCCGCGTAAAGGGCGAGGACGAGGGACTTATGCAGGCAAGGCTCGCGCTTTGCGATTGCGTCCGCTCGGTTATTAAGAACGTGCTGACTATGTTCAACATTAACTGTCCGGACTCAATGTAAGCAATAACTTTATATAATAATCGTAGTGGCAGCCCTTGCGGCTGCCATTTTTCATTGACACAAATGCTAATATTTGTTATAATTTTTACAATGGATTTAGCCGAAAGCGTCATTTTTGAACAAGGCTATAATCAATTATAATGGAGGTTTTGAACGACTATGAAAAAAGCAATGTTATTGATTTTATGCTTGATGTTCCTGTTGCTCACCGCGTGCAGCGGAGGACAGAACAGCTCAAGCGAAACATCTGAAGCGACCAAGGATGAGGCTGCCGCATCATCCCGTCCCGAGGATAACAAAGAAGTTATGCTGCCGCAGTATCAGTATACCTTGAACAGCTCCCACGAGGTATATGGCAGACAGGGTGTGTGCAGCGAAGGCGATTACTACTGGGTCAGCGGCTCAAAAACACTGGCAAAATATGACAAAAACTGGAAGCTGATAGCCAAAAACGACGATCCGTTCAAGGGCTATAAGGTCGAGGTAAACCATATCGCCGATATCGACGTTTATAACAACGAGCTTTATATCGGCGCCGAGTATTTTATGGACGGCGTGGGCAAGAATATCCAGATCGCGGTCTATGACGGCGACACGCTTGAACTCAAGCGCACATTCCCCTTTAAGCAAGAGAGCGGTCAGCTCGAATGTTCGGGTATCGCTGTCAACCCCGATAACAACACAGTATGGATGTGCTCATGGGTCGGCGAAGAGAGCGGTCGCTATCTGTACGGCTACGACCTGAAATCAGGCAAGTACAAGGGCAAGGTACATATGCAGATGCCGCCGCAATGGCTTCAGGGCATCGCCTACTACAACGGCTACTTCTATATGACAGCCGACGACGGAACAGCTGACGACAACGAGCCGGATCACCTCTATCGCACCAAGATCGAAGAAGGCAAGACGGACTGTATCGTAACGCTGGAACGCACCTTTGACGATGTTACCCGTCAGGGCGAGATCGAGGGTCTGACCTTTGACCGCGATAAAAATCAGCTGCTGTTGCTCTACAACCGCGGCGCGCGCATAGTGCTGGGTATGCCGAAGGGCTTCTATGAAGGCTATGACAAAGAGATCAGCGAAGTATTTGTTTACGACATGGCTGAAAGAGCAAAATAAAAACATCATAAAATAACAAAAAGGGCTGTCGCATCAACGCGGCAGCCCTTTCGTTTGCTTGTTTAATTGTTATCCATATCCGCTTCGGTGGTTACAACCTCGGTGATGTTGTCGACCTGCACTCCACTGTTGTGGCGGGAGTTAACTCCCATAGCCTCGTACTCGTTGACTTCACCGGTCATCGGGGTCACCTCGCTGTTGTTCTCGCGCGGAGGGAACTCCATTGAGCGGTTCTTTTTGGATTTTGACTTTTTACTCATAATATTACTTCCTTTTTATTTGGTAATAATAGTATGGGTAATATTTAGAGGAATATTCAAGAAAAGTTAAGATTTTGCTTCGCAAAGTGAACAGCTTTAACACTTCACGACGAAGTCTCTTAACTTGCGCGTCAGCGCAATCTTAACGGCGAAGCCTCTTCACTTGCACGAAGTGCAATCTTAACTCTTAAATATCTGGTACGGCAGTGCGAACCACTCGCGCACCATATAGGTCGGCACATATTTGAACGGAGCGTCCGAATTTACCGCGCCGACTTCGCCCTTTATGCCAAGCTGCATCGTGATTATCTTTGCCCTGAGCTGGTGGAATCGGTCGGTCGTAATCGCGAGGTTCGGGTCAAGCTTTTGTTCCTCGATGATCTTTTCGGAGAATTCAAAGTTCTCGCGGGTCGTGGTCGATTTATCCTCGATATACAGCATTTCGGGATCGATGCCGTCCGTGGTCATAATATCGTACATACACTGCGCCTCGCTCTTTACCTCGTCGGTGCCCTTGCCGCCCGACAATATCGCGGAGGAGCTTTTGTTTTCAACAAGGTAATTCTCGGCGGCGTTTATCCTGCCGCGCAAAATCGTCGACGGCTCGCCCGTGGGTCTGACCTGAGCGCCGAGCACGACCGCAGTCGAGCCCTCCTTGGGCGGGATAAGCGAAGCGCCGATTATCGCCGCGGTCGCGACAGCTCCGTAACAGAGCACCGCAATGAACGCGATACTCACGATCCTATACACCAGACGGGTTAAGAAAAACCTGTGAAACACATTCTTGATCGCCAGATGAAGCGGCTTGATGCAGACCAAGATAAGCCAAACGCAAAGCGCCGTGCCGGCAATGTTGCCGACATTTACTATGCCGATCGAAAACGTAAAAACAAATGTGCCCAAAATCACAACCGCGCCCGCGATGACCAGCGCGCGGAAAAATACCGAAAAAAATCTTTTCATAACAGCCTCCTTTCCCCTATTATACCCCAAGACTTGACATTATTCAACAGCTATTGACTTTTTGTATCAGGTGGATTAGTATATTGATATAAGCTATTTGTGAGGTAAAAATTATGAAATGCACGAATTGCGGCTTTAACGCCGAGAACGACCCTAAATGCCCTGTCTGCGGCTTTCAGTTAAAGCCCGAAAACACTCAGGCTCAGCCGGCACAGGCTCCTATTCCTCCGCAAGCTGCGTATCCAAATCAACCCGTAAGCGCAGCCCGGCAGCCCACTGCGCCCAAGAAAAAGTCAAAGGCGGGCTTGATAGTCCTCCTCTGCATTATCGGCACGGTTATAATTGCGGGAATATTCCTCGCGATTTTTTCGAGGATGATTTTTAACTCTGCCCCGATTACCGAGGAAAAATCAACCACGGAAGTGATCATCGAGGACGACGCGGAGTCTTCTGATTATGAGGTTTCCGATTCAGATATATCCGATATAGAAGTAGTTTATCCTATAGACAAATTAGATATTTCAAAATATAAAGTTCAAAAAATCGGGGAATATGCTAATTTGGAAAACGCGGGCTCGGTCAGAGTTGCCGATATCAAAAAAACTTCCAATGATTCCTCTTCTCCCGAAGAATACACAAACTATGAAATGACCCTTGAGTTTAAAAACACCACCGACCAAAAGCTCAACTTTGCCGATTTTGAACTCGCTTTCTTTGATAAAGACGGTAAAAATCTTGATCCCGGAGGTGAAGCAGCAAAGAACGCCAAGCCTTTGGTTGTAATCAATGACCCGTATAACAAATACAGAATATACAGTGACAAAAATCCGGGAGAATCTTACACGCGAGCCGTTAAATTCTCCGCTCTGAATAAAGTGGGAAAAGCATACTTTGCCCTAAAAAAACACGGTTTTCGTTCGTCAGACAGCAATCAAACCGCAGTTATTGAAATTGACCTAAACAGCATAAAATAAAGCAAAAAATCAGGCACACAGCGGAATGGCTGTGTGCCTGATTATATATAAGTTGTTCTTAATGAAGCTCGGGCATTACGTTCGTGTAATATCTAATACTCTTTACCGCCGAATAAGGGCCGTTTACGGTGCTGCCTATCGGGCGCACCTGAACATAATATGTCGTTCCCGGAACAACGCCTGTTATTGGAAGTGTGTAGTTTTTTGTTGTTACCATACTCCACTTGCTTGCAGATGCAGCCTTAAAGTAAACTTCATACTTAACTGCTCCGCGAACTATGCTCCAATCGGCTACCACTGCCTTGCCCTGATTGGATAGCGTAACCGTGGGAGCTGCAAGGGTAGCTACCGACTTGCTCGCCGACCACGCTCCATAGGCTGTGCCGCTGTTTTGAGTAGCATACATAGGCCTTACCTGATAGGTGTAGGCGATGCCGCCCGTTGCGTACTCGCTAAACGAAGTTCCGGTAGTCGTAAAATAAGTATATGACTTGTCGCCTGACTTTAGCCTTGCGATCTGATACTTGTTCGCACCGCCGACCGAATTATAATTTAATGTATTCTCGCCGTTATAGGTGAGGCTTGTGATTTTCGGCTGAGCAATAAAGGTCATACTCTTTACTTTTGAATAGCTGCCCTTTGCTCCGTTTGAAGCAATGCCCTGAACCTGAACATAATACAGCTGCCCCGAAATCACGCTGTTTAATGTGTAAGAATTATTAGTAGTTGTATATTTTGTCCAAGCAGTGTCGCTCGGCTTTTTGAAATATACAATGTATTTCGCCGCGTTTGCAACCTTGTTCCATCCAACATAAATTCCATTGGATTTGTTAGAAAGGCTAACATTCGGCGCAGCCGGCAGAGAAACATAATTATTGATAGCTTTGATGACTTGGTTATAGTTATAGCATTTGCTTAAATCTATTGTTTTCGCCTTCATACTATCAAAAAGCGAGTTAAACTTGCTGGTATACTGATCATAAGAAACATATATATAATTATCACTGCTGTTAGTTCTATACCTATAATAAAAATCATCTGGATAAATCGGTTCATGGGTGTGGGTTTTTGAATCTAAAATTCCATCAAATACAAGGTCAATACCACCGTTTACTCCATAAACATTAACAATGTATCTGTCCCTACTCCCTATATCTACAAGATACTTATTATTAAATAAATCTATTCCGCCGTTGAAATCACTTAAATAAATGGTTTGCATTTTATTGTTGTTAAATGTACTTATGCTTCCTGTTCCCATAGTTCCTGTGCCCCAAAAGCATAGTAATTCAGGGATACCGTTCTTATCCGCATCAACCAATCCATACCCGCCGCCATTATCGGACACCTTATGGGATTTTAAATAATTAACATACGCTGTTTTCCACGCGGGAACAGCCGCGTCTGCTGTTACGGGCGCGATCGCCGCTATGCCCGCGAGCATAACTACAATCAAGAAAACAGATATGATTCTACTTGTTTTTTTCATAAAAAGCACCTCCGATTATTTTTATGTTTTAATTGTATCTGTTTGTAGACAGGCTATCAATAATCTAAATCTTAAAAGTCCGCTTTTTGTGTGCCGTTTTTTAAGTATTCTTAATGAAGTTCGGGTAAAACGGCCGGGATATATCTAATGCTCTTTACCGCCGAATAACGGCCGCTCACCTTGTTGCCGATCGGACGGACCTGAACATAATAGGTCGTTCCCGAAACAACGCCTGTTATGGGAAGCGTGGTTTTTGTTGTGGTCACCATACTCCACTTGCTTGCGGACGCAGACTTAAAGTACACTTCATACTTAACCGCCTCGGGGACGCTGTTCCAGTTGGCTACTACCGCCTTGCCCTTATTTGAGAGCGTTAATGTTGGAACTATAAGAGTCCCTATAGACTTGCTCGGCGACCATGCTCCGTAGGCTGTGCCGCTGTTTTGAGTAGCATACATAGGTCTTACCTGATATGTATAGGCGATACCGCACGTTGCGTACTCACTAAAAGATGTGGATGTGGTTATGGAATATGTATAGCCTTTGTCGCCTGTTTTCAATCTTGCGATCTGATATTTGTTCGCACCGCCAACGGAATTGTATTTTATTGTATTGATACCGTTATAGTCGATACTTGTGATTTTCGTCTGAGCAAGAAAAGTCATACTCTTAACCTTTGAGTAATATCCCTTTTTACCTAAATAGGTCACACCCTGAACCTGGACATAGTAAAGAGTTCCTGTTTTTAAGTTTTTTAACTGCGCTTTATTGTTCGTTGTCTGGAACGAAGACCAGCTTGAATCGCTTGCTTTTTTGTAGAACACATTGTACTTTGCAGCATTTGCGACCTTGTTCCAACCCGCGTAGATCCCCGCGGCATTATTGGAAAGGCCAACATTCGGCGCAACAGGTGGAGAATCATAACTATATATAGCTTTAATGATTAACGGAGTGTACTGATAACAGTTGTTATAGTTAAGAACTCCTGCCTTGCTTTTGTCAAATACGGAATTCAGCGCGCTGTAGTATTGAGACTGCGAAGCCTGAGTATAATCAGATGTTTCGTTATAACGGTACTTATAATTATTGGTTTTATCCGACCATTTTCCATCAAAAATAACGTTAGACTTTCCGTTTTGTCTGTACACCGTGTCCCCATTGCTACCTTGTCTGCCCCATGATAAAAGGAACATATTGTTTTGGACATAAACCTTTCCGTAAGCAGATGCGGCAACAACCTTCAATTCACCGTTATAATACGAAATAACTTGTGTAGATCCAAAACTTCTAAGAGACAAAAACAACTCCGGAATACCGTTGCCGTCAAGATCTTTGAGCCAGCCCCAACCGCCGTCAGCATCTACTTCTTGCCGTACCTTATAGACATAGTTCTCATACGCGGTTTTCCAAGCAGGAACAGCCGCGTCTGCCGTTACGGGCGCGATCGCCGCTATGCCCGCGAGCATAACTGCAACTAAGATAACAGATATGATTTTTCTGACTTTTTTCATAAACGGCACCTCCGATAAATTATATTTTAATTGTATCTGGTTTTTGCCGTACTGTCAATGCTTTTTCAGTAAAAAGGCAGCCCTTTTCGGCTGCCTTTAATATTTTTTATTCCTGTGCGCCGATCTTTCTGAATCGGGCGTAGCGGTTATTTGTGAGCTCCTCGGTTGAGAGCTTCAGGTTCTTTTCAAAGGTGCGGTTGACGAGCATTTTTAAACTCTCGAACATCGCCTTGTCCTCCGCTTTAGGCTGGCGGATAATACGCTCTACCACGCCGAGTCCGAACAGATCCTGAGCGGTCATCCTCAGCGCTTCTGCCGCCTGGGGAGCCTTTGAGCTGTCCTTCCAGAGGATAGAGGCGCAGCCCTCGGGAGAGATTACCGAGTAGACGGAATCTTCGAGCATCCAAACCTCGTCCGCGACCGCGAGCGCGAGCGCGCCGCCGCTGCCTCCCTCGCCGATAAGAATGGTAAGTATTGGGGTTTTGAGCACCATCATCTCCATCAGGTTTTCGGCAATAGCCTGACCCTGACCGCGCTCCTCCGCGCCGATACCGGGGTACGCTCCGCTGGTATCAACTAAACAGAGCACGGGACGGTGAAACTTTTCCGCCTGTTTCATAAGCCTCAACGCCTTGCGGTAGCCCTCGGGATGAGCCTGACCAAAGTTGCGCTCCATACGTTCCTTTGTGTTTCTTCCCTTTTCTATACCGATCACGGTGACGGGCATATCGTAGAGCATCCCGAGCCCCGCGACGATCGCCTTGTCATCCGAATATCTTCTGTCGCCGTGCAGCTCAATGAACCTTTCGCCGAACATATTGGCGATGAAATCCACCGCGGTCAGCTTGTTGGCGTCGCGCGCCGCAAGCACCTTATCATAGGCGGCGTTTGCCTGTATGTTTTTTTCAGCCATTACTCCGCCTCCCCGTATCCGTGCATTTTAAGCAGTCTGTAAATAGTCTTTTTCAGCTTTCCGCGGCTTACTACCGCGTCAATAAAGCCCTTTTGCAAAACAAACTCGGAGGTCTGGAAGTCCTTGGGGAGCTTTTGGCGCATCGTCTGCTCGATAACGCGCGGCCCCGCGAACGCCACAAGTGAGTTTGGCTCGGCAAGGATGATGTCGCCCTCCATAGCGAACGACGCGGTAACGCCGCCGGTGGTGGGATCGGTGAGTACGGTTATGTACAGCAGACCCGCGTCGCTGTGACGCTTTACTGCGCCGGAGGTCTTTGCCATCTGCATAAGCGAGAGGATTCCCTCCTGCATACGCGCGCCGCCCGAAACGGTGCATACCACGATCGGGAGCCGTTTTTCGGTTGCGTATTCAAAGGCGCGGGTGATTTTATCGCCCGTTACGGTGCCCATACTGCCCATCATAAAATCCGCGTCCATCACGCAAAGGACGGTTTTGATACCGCTGATCTCACATGTTCCGCAAATCACGGATTCGTTTGACTTTTTCTTTGCCTTTTGGAGCTTTTCGTCATAGCCCGGAAAGTCAAGGATATTTTCGCTTGTAAGCTCCGCGTCGCGCTCTTCAAACGTGTGCATGTCGGCAAGCAGAGCGATCCTCTGCTTTGCGCTTAGGCGAAAATGGTGGTCGCAGTGCGTGCATACGTGCAGGTTCTCCTCCATATCGGTGGTGAGGAGCATCGTGTTGCAGTTGGGGCACTTGATCCACATTTCCTCGGGAACAAACGGCACGTTCTGCTGCTTTTCCGCCGGGGATTCAAGCTCGTTTTTCGGTTTTACAAAGGCAAACAAATCCATAATTTGTCCTTTCCGCTTATGTTAATTACTTGTTTTTGTTATGTCTATCTTCAAATCCGATCATAAAATCGGTGGTGTATTCGCCGCTTACGAACTGCTCGTCCGACAAGATCTCGGCGAGCACGTCGCGGTTGATCTCTATGCCGTCGATCGTGAGCTCAGAGAGAGCCATCTTCATTTTTCTGATAGCCTCGGGTCTGGTGCGCGCCTGAACTATCAGCTTGCCGATCATTGAATCGTAATACGGCGGAACTATATAGTCCTGATAGATCGCGGTGTCAAAGCGCACGAACGATCCGCCGGGGGTGTGCAGACGATTGATCTTACCGCAGCTGGGGCGGTAGTTTTTATCGGGATTTTCCGCGTTGATACGACATTCTATTACGTTTCCGTGTGTAAAAATGCTGTCCTGAGTGCGGTT
>CACYQK010000029.1:0-14048 GCA_902776495.1 uncultured Ruminococcus sp.
TCTTGCTCTGGATAGTCTGAGCGCTCACACCGCACTGCTCAAGAGCCGCCGCGGCAACGCCGCTGCCCTCGGCCGCGAGTCCGTAGAGCACATGCTCTGTGCCGACATACCTGTGACCCATATTCTGAGCCGCCTCAACAGCCAAGTTGAGCGCTCTGTTTGCCTTTTGTGTAAAGCCCTTGAATTCAAACATAATATCAACTCCTTAAAATCAAAACTTCTTTCAGCCTCCCCCAACACTTGTTTTGGGGGAGGTGCCGGTCGTTGCGACGACAGCGCAAACGGCGGCGGAGGGGGCTGCGTTGCCGATAGCGCGAGTTTTCCATAACAATTAATAAATAGCGCTATCGGAAAGGACACCCCCTCAGTCAGAGCGGCTTAAAACCCGCTCTGCCAGCTCCCCCGTAACAAGTGACGGGGGAGCCTTTAAAAGCTTTAACCTAACTTCGCTTTGATCAGCTTCGCTCTTTCTATATCCCTTTCGTGGGGCGAAAGGTTTTTGCCTGCGGAAACCGAGAGCGTAGCAGGTTCGATCTCCGTCATAAGGTCGTCGATCACATCGGTTTTCACGTCCGTGATCTGACCCGATAATACTCCCATTCTGACGTTAGAGAGCAGATCAAGCGCCTCATCGTGCGTGATAACGAGAGCTGTCCTCAAAATACCGAGGCTCCTCGCTATCGTATCCTGAACGTCGATGCTCGCGCAGAGTCTTTCTCTCGCCTGCTCCTCCTGGGCGGCTAACTGCAGGGCGATGTTCTTTAGATTTTCTATCGCCGCTTTCTCGGAGATACCGAGAGTCACCTGGTTCGAGAGCTGGTACAGCGCGCCCTTTGGCTCTGTTCCCTCGCCGTGAGCTCCGCGGATCGTCAGCCCCAGTTTTGAGAGGCTTCCCGCGATACGGCTGATCGCCCTGCTCTTTTCGAGCGCAGGCAGGTGGAGCATTACCGAAGCCCTCATTCCCGTGCCGAGGTTCGTCGGGCACTGGGTGAGATAACCGAGCTTTTCGTCAAACGCGAACTCCAGGTTCTCGTCGAGCAGCGTGTCGAGCTTGTCGGCGGTGTCGTAAACATCCTCGAGCGCCAAGCCCTTTTTGATGACCTGCAGGCGGATGTGATCCTCCTCGTTTATCATAATGCTCAGGCTTCTGTCCTTGCTCAAAAGCAGCGCGCGGCCGGAAGTATCGCTGATAAATTCCGGGCTTACAAGCCTTTTTTCTACGAGCGATACGCCCTCGGTCGGCGACAGGCTGTTAAGCTCGATGAACTCAAAATCATTTTGCAAAGCGCTGTTGCTCTGCGTTATGGCGGCGCGTACCTTTTCGCTGACCTTTTGCTTTCCCTGCTCGCTGAGCTTGCACGGGAACGGGTAATCCTTAAGGTTCCTTGCGAGCCTAACCCGGGTTGAAATAATGATATTGCTCATGATCACGCCTCCATTCCGTTTATCTGATCCCTGAGCTCGGCGGCGCGCTCAAAGTTTTGCTGCTCCACCGCTTTGTCGAGCTCGGCTTTCAGTTGACTGATCTTATCTTCTTTTGTGGGTTTGGGCTTTGCCTGCTCCGCCTTAGCGGAATGGCTGTTTTTGCCGCAGTGGGTTGTGTTGCCGTGGATCCTGCGGATCGAGGGATACAGCCTGTCGGCAAACAGCTCGTAGCACTTTGCGCAGCCCACATGGCCTGTTTTAGCAATCTCGGAATATGTGCTTCCACAGAATTCGCAGCGCGTAGCCTGAGTACGCGCCGGCAAAACATTGCCGAAAAAGCTTCCCAAAAAGCCCGAAAATTCGTTCTCAAAATCCGAGAACACGTTGGTATAGCCCATCTTCTGGGCGCAGTCGGCGCAGAGATCAAACTCCTTGAACTCGCCGTTTACAATCGTTTTTACATGTGTGTTGGCGTTATCAGCGCCGCATTTTTGACACTTCATAAAACTTTCCTCCTAAATCAACCGTTTGTAGGGGCGAGCATTGAAATTCCCCTGTCAGGGGAAATGCCGCGTTAAGCGGCAAAAGGGTTGCCGACCGGCTACGGTCGCCCGCGGGCGGTCAATGACCGCCCCTACAACATATAAATTATGTGTTAGTCGCTAAAAGCATATTCTTAAAAAGATCCGCCCTGAGTATGTCGCGCTTGTCCTGCTCTACCGATCTGAGCGAGCTATCGGACAGCGCCGCGGCGATCACCTTGGCGATCTCCATCTCGAGCATATGGGTCGAGAGCATATTGTTTAGCATCGCCTCCGCCGCTGCTTTGTCAAGATTATCGCCCACCGAATTGACGATGTGCATCACGGCGGTTCCTCTGTCCATCTTGACGCGGCTGATCCTGATGTAACCTCCGCCACCGCGGCGGCTCTCTACGATATACCCCTGCTCGGGCGTGAACCGGGATGTTATTACATAATTAATCTGGCTGGGCACGCATCCCAAGTCGCCCGCCAGCTCGTTGCGCTTTATCTCAGCGCTTCCGTTTTGCTCCTCGAGCATATCGAGTATATACTGAGCAACAAGATCGCTCATCCTCATATCCAAAACCTCTTTTCTTTGGGATCAGAGAACCGTTTTTGTCCTCCTGTTCCCGAGCTTTGATTACATTATAGAGCAAAGGTCAGAGAAAGTCAAAGTCAGTTAAAGTCAGATTTTTCGTCATTATCTCCGTTATCCTCGTATTTGCTCCGATTTCCTCCCGAATACTAACTTTTAAAGAATTTTTTGACTTTTTTTGACCTTTGCCGTTTTCATTTAAAAATGTAGGGGCGGGCATTGCCCGCCCGCAGGAAACAACAGAGTTTTCCTAAATCTCGCGGGCGAGCAATGCTCACCCCTACAATAATATAGCTGTCATTCTGAGTTCGAGGCGGCGACGGTGCAAATCGAAGAATCTCATAGTGTTTATACCAAGTTTTCAATAACAATGTAGCGGCGACCCTTGACGCCAAGTTTTACAAAGGCGGACTGCCTGCGTGGGCTTCCCCTCCGACAGAAAAAGGGCTGACTCAAACGAGCCAGCCCCTTACATCAGCTAATTAAAAAATAATTAAAAATATAAAATAATTAAATTACTAATAAAATAACAATTAAATATTAAGAAGAATTAATTACTCAGCCTCTGCTTTTCTCTTTGCAAAACATTCACTGCAGTAATAGCTTTTGCCTTCCATCGGCTTAAACGGGATTCGTGCAGGGCCGCCGCACTCGGCACAGGTGGTATCAAAAAATTCACGACCTGCTTTAGCGGCGTTCTTGCGTGCCTGTCTGCACTCCTTGCAGCGCTGGGGCTCGTTCTCAAAGCCCTTTTCCGCATAGAACTCCTGCTCACCGGCGGTAAAAACAAATTCATTTCCGCATTCTTTGCAAACCAGTGTCTTGTCCTCAAACATTACGCATTACCTCTTTTCGGTTAAATTATGCCCTTTTGCGGAATGTTCCGCTCCTCCTGCCCATTAAGCTGCTAACGGAGCTTTTGGATCTTCTTCTTTGCTCTTTGCAGGGCGTTATCGACCGATTTCTCGGAAACGCCAAGCTTTTCTGCAATAGCACTATAGCTCAAGCCCTCGGTGTATAACAAAAACACCTCAAGCTCTTGCGTACTCAGAATCCCCCTAAGCTGTTGCATAGCAAGATCGATTTGCTCCTTGAGCATGATCTGTTCCTCGGGCGAACGGGACAGATCAACAACTTCGCTGTCAAGCGTGTCAAGCTCAACTATTGCCGACAGAGGAACGCTTTTTTGCGTATTTTGCCTGCGGATAATGGAGATAAACCTGCGCTCTGCCACCAGCGAAACATAACTTTTAAAACTCATTCCCCCATCGGGGTCATAAGTTTTGACCGCGTACAGCAGCCCCATCAGGCCTTCCTGTACAAAATCGTTTTGCTCGTAGCCCTGTGCCGAATACTTGCGCGCGATAGAAGTGATTTTGCCGAGATACCGCATTACCAGCTCGTTGAACGCGCTTTCGTCACCGTCTTTTGACAGCTGTGCGAGAGTATCGTCTGAAAAAGTGCCGAAAGAGTCTTTTGCTGAATTCACTTTTCCACCTCATAACACTATACTCTACAACAATATAATACAATTTAAATTTCAAAATGTCAATGCAAATTAAAGCTTTTTGTATACTTGCAACATAAATTTTTATTTTTTTATGCAATATAACTATACTTTTTGGTAGTTTTTGTATTTTGTCTATTGTAAAATTTTGCATTGCGTGTTATTATGTATACATATACTATTATTTGTAACGGAGGGCATTATGGTATTTGGTTGTTTAAGCTTTGGAATTGACGGGATAGACGGTATAAAAATCGAGGTCGAGGCGACTTCTACGCTCGGACTGCCTAAGATCGATATCGTCGGACTGCCCGACACGGCGGTAAAGGAGAGCCAGAACAGGGTCAAGAGCGCGCTGAAAAACAGCGGTATCTATCTGCCCTCAAACCACATCACGGTCAACCTCGCCCCCGCCGACATAAAAAAAGAAGGCTCGCACTACGACCTGCCGATAGCGGTGACGCTTATGCAGCTTAGCGGAAACCTCAAAAAGCGGATTTCCGACCTCGCGTTTATCGGCGAGCTGTCGCTCGGCGGAGAGATCCGCAGGGTAACCGGCGTTTTGCCGATGGTCATAAAGGCGAGGGAGCTCGGCGTAAAGCGGATATTTGTGCCGCTGCAAAACGCGGGTGAAGCCGCGGTGGTGGACGGCATAGAGGTCTGCTGCGCAAAAAATCTGATCGAGCTCAGACAAATGCTCAACGAGGAAATTCCCGCCGAAATACAGGTCTCAAAGGCAGATGATGAAAAATCGGAAGCCGTGCCCTCACCCGATTTTTGTCAGGTCAAGGGTCAGCTTGAAGCAAAGCGCGCGCTTGAGATCGCCGCTGCGGGCGGCCACAACGTACTGCTCATAGGCCCTCCCGGCTCAGGCAAAAGTATGCTCGCAAAGCGTGTGCCGTCTATCCTGCCCGATATGACCTTCAACGAGATGATCGAGGTCACAAAGGTACACTCGATCGCCGGCAGGCTGAAAAACGACGGACTTATAAAGACCCGCCCGTTTTCATCGCCGCACCACAGCGTAACTCCGGTCGGACTGGGCGGAGGCGGCTCGGGAACGATCAAGCCCGGCGAGGTATCGCTGGCGCATCACGGTGTACTGTTTTTGGACGAGCTCCCCGAATTCTCGCGCAACGCGCTCGAGGTGCTCAGGCAGCCGATCGAGGACGGACAGATTACGATCTCGCGCTCGGGGCAAACCCGGATCTTTCCCTGCTCGATAATGGTCATTGCCGCAATGAACCCCTGCCCCTGCGGATATTACGGCGACGGGACCGGCAGATGCACCTGCTCAGAGAACAGGATAAAACGCTACCTTAACCGCGTATCGGGGCCGCTGCTCGACCGCTTTGACATACAAATAGAAGTGCCGCCCGTTGAGTTCAGCGAGCTGCGCGACAACAGCAGCGCGGAAAGCTCAGAGGACATTAAAAAGCGCGTGGACAACGCACGGGCTGTTCAGCGCGAGAGGTTCAAGGGGACCTCTACCCCCGGCAACGCGAAGATCACCGAGGAGCAGTTTGAAAAATACTGCGTCATCGACAAGGAAGCCGAGCAGACATTAAAAACCTCCTTTGAAAGCCTCGGCTTTACCGCGCGCGCGTACAACCGCGTATTAAAGGTCGCGCGGACGATCGCCGACCTTGACGGCTCGGAGGTCATAAATTCCGAGCACGTCCTTGAAGCGATCCAGTACAGAAGCCTTGATAAAAAATACTGGAAATAGTCGCGGCGGCGACACCGGCAACGTGACGTTGCATCAAAACCGAGAAGAAAAGCCGGAGTGTCAGGCAGCTTCGGCTTCCCGGTAACAGACGGCTGCTGTTGAAAAAAGCCCGGCATATTTGTTGCAAGTTACATTTAAATATGATATTATAGTTTTGTAGAGGAACGGCGGCGGCTGTTTCAACACCTCTGTGAAAGGAGGTGAAATGATGGAGTACATAATCTGCTTCGCTTTTTTAGTGACAGTAATTGTCTTGATCATAAAGAAATAACCGCCTGTGCTGGCACACAAGCGGTTAAATGAATTGATATTTGTTTAACATAAGCTGGTGAAACAGCCAATGCCGTTTCTCTACATTTATTATATACGATAACATTAAGATTGTCAACATAAAACGAAGTAATTCTTACACACTTATAAAGATAGTATTTCAAATATTAAAAAATCTTTACAAACACTAAATATAATGGTATAATGAGCTGTGGACCACTAAATATTGATTTATTAGAAAAATCAGGAGGTATTAGTTATGGAAATCACAAAGAACTCTATCATCGGCGATGTGCTCGATCAGCACCCCGAGACCGCAAACATCTTTTTGAGCATCGGAATGCACTGCCTCGGCTGTCCCGCTTCAAGAGGCGAGACTATCGAGGAAGCCTGTATGGTTCACGGCGCTGACGCCGACGCTCTTGTAAACGCGCTCAACACCGCGCTTAAATGATAAGCCTTGACAGCAGATTGAGCCTGTGCGCGTCATTTGTGCGTAAAAAATGCAGGCTCGCCGACATCGGCACCGACCACGCGTATTTGCCCGTGTATCTGTGCCAAAACGGCGTTATCAGCTCCGCAATAGCCGCCGACATCAACCCCGATCCGCTCAAAAGCGGGCGGAAAACGATCGCCGACGCGGGACTAAGCGATATGATCCAAACCCGCCTGAGCGACGGGCTTTCGGAGATCTCTCCCGATGAGGCGGACGACATAGTCATCGCGGGTATGGGCGGCGAACTTATCGCGAAGATAATAGGCGACTGCGAGTATTCCCGCGACAGCGAAAAGCATTTTATACTCCAGCCGATGACAAAAAGCGAGCTGCTGATCGAGTGGCTCTGCAAAAACGGTTTTGAAATTATAGATCAGGACTGCTGTGCGGCGTCAAACAAATGCTACACCGTCCTGCTTGTACAATACAGCGGTGAGCCGCAAGATCACGGCGAACTGTTCTGCTACCTCGGCAGGCTTGACCCGCAGAAAAACGAAACGCATCTCCGCTTTGTTGAGAGCCACATCAAAAGGCTTCAAAAAAAGGCGAACGGAGACGCGCATTTTGGCGTGCTTGCAAAACAACTAAAGGAGAAGCTATATGGCGACTGTTAATGATATTCTTGTATTTTTCGAGGAGTTCGCTCCCGTTGATACCGCGATGGAGTTCGACAACGTGGGACTTCTGGTCGGCGATAAAAATCAATTTGTCCGCCGCGCGCTCGTTTCGCTCGACATCACTCCCGCGGTGGTTTATGAGGCGGAAAGGCTCGAGTGCGAGCTGATAATCAGCCATCATCCCGTTATCTTCGCTCCGCTGAAAAGGCTCGAAAAGGGCACCGCTCCCTACCTTTTGGCACAAAAGGGGATCTCGGCGGTATGTATGCACACCAACCTCGACCTGTCCGAGAGCTTCGGCGTGAATCTCTGCCTCGCGCAGGCGATCGAAATCAATAACGCCGTAAAGTCCGACAAGGGCGAGTGTATGTTCGTCGGCGAGCTTGACAGCGAGATCAACTCCGACGAGCTTGCCGAACGCGTAAAGTTCGCACTCGACTGCAAGGGCGTGCGCTACACGAATGCTAACAATAAGATCAAAAGGGTAGCCGTTGCCTCGGGCTCGGGCGGCTCGGAGATCTACGCCGCGGCGGCTGAGGGCTGCTCGGCGCTCGTTACCGGCGAGATAAAGCACCACGAGATAAACGAGGCGAACAACCTCGGTATAACAGTCGTTGACGCGGGTCACTTCAAAAGTGAAAATGTTGTCATAAGACCGCTGATAAATAAGCTAAGTGAGCGTTTTGATGATATTATTTTTACAAAATCGAAAAATTACGACGATAATATTAAATTTTGTTGATCTAAACCCGATAAATCTCAATTATTTATTGCATAAATGGTTACAATTTGATATAATAAGATGATACGCAAGCGTATATTGCAGGGGCGAGCATTGCTCGCCCGCAAAGCAAAGGCAAACCTCGGAGTTATCCGCGGGCGAGCAGTGCTCGCCCCTACACATCAACAACACACGCGAAAGAGATTTTTATATATGAGAATAAGAAAAAAGAAATGGGCTGAGCCGGAGCTGAGCGTCTGCGACTTCTTTGTTAAAAATCCGGAGGAGCACGCGGGCAAATGGGCTGAGGCGTTCCCGAAAAAACAGCCGCTGTACCTTGAGATAGGCTGCGGCAAGGGCGGATTCGCCGGGCAGTTAGCTCTGAAGAATCCCGATAAAAATATCATAGCAGTCGATATCAAGATAGATATGCTCGGCGTCGGCAGGCGCACTATCGTAAAGCTTTATGAAGAAGCCGGCAAATCTCAGGACGAGATAACGAATCTTCTGCTTGTAAACTACAACGTAGAGCAGCTCGACCAAATCATCACAAAGGACGATCAGATCGAGCGTATGTTTATAAACTTCTGCAACCCGTGGCCAAAAGCACGCCACAAAAAGCGCAGGCTCACCTTCCCCCGCAAGCTTGAGATGTACAAGACATTCCTCAAAAAGGACGCGGAGATCCGCTTTAAGACAGACGACGACGAACTGTTTGAGGAAAGCGTTGAGTACTTTGAAGAGAGCGGATACGACATAAAATTCATCACGCGCGACCTTCACGCGGAAAACATCACAGACAACATAGTGACCGAACACGAGCGTATGTTCACCGAGGAAGGAAAGAAAATAAAGTATCTTGTTGCTACGCAACAGTTATGAGTTAAGAGTTATGAGTTGATGGTATTTTTTACTCCCTATACTCTACTCTCAAATTCACGAAACTCATAACTCATAACTCTTAACTCTCAACTAACAAAAGAGGTGATTTCTTGAAGCTTAAAAACACCGCTGTCATTCTTTTGGCGGCAGTCATATTTTGCTTTAGCGGCTGTAACGTGACAGATTTAAGCTTTGAGGACTCGCTCAGGCCGCCAAAGACAATGGGCGACGAGGCGGAGATCGAAAAGCTGATCTCAGACACCGCCAAAGGCAAATACGTCCTGAAGTACCCCAAAAGCGGCACTTACCGCAGCGCGATAATTATGAACGACCTCGACGGCGACGGAGTCAATGAGGCGATCGCGTTTTTCAGAGGCAAGGATGATACCGCCGAAATCCATATGCTCGTTATGTACGACATCGACGGCGAGTGGAAGATCTCGGGAGATTATGTGACCGAGACAACCGACGTTGACTGCGTGGACTTCGCGGATATCGACGAAAACGACGGGCTGGAAATAATGGTCGGCTATGCGACATACACCCCGAACATAAACTTTCTTGCCTGCTACACCTACTCGGACGGTGTTACCGACACTATTTCTGCGGGTCAGAATTACTCTTCATTCTGCTGCGGAAACCTTGACAACAACAGCAAAAGCGAGATAATGACCCTTACGCTGTTCAACGCGGAGACCGAATCAAGGGCGTCCATGCTTGAATACAACAAGGATAAAAACCAGATCTATGTCAAGTCTGTCGCACCGATGGATCCGAATGTAGTAAAATTCAAAAACATCGGGCTGACCGACATCGACGCCACAGTCAAGGGCGTTGTCGTTGACGGATCGTACGCGGGCGAGGAAACGATAACTCAGGTCATCTACTATAACCAAGCACTCGCGATTCTGAAAAACCCGCTGTATAACGACAAACAAAAGAATCCCACCCTGCGCACCTCGGGCGTGCTGAGCACCGACTTTGACGGAGATTCAAAGCTTGAGATACCGATTGTCGAAAAGCTCCCCTACAGAGGCGAGCAAATGGCACAGACTATCGCCGATAAGATCTCATGGTGCGCGTTCAATATAAAAACCGAGACCCTTGCGATAAAGAATATCGTGGCAAAGCACTACAAATGCAACTTTTCTGTCAAAAAGCCCGACCGCTGGCAGGAAGGCACCTACACCGCCGTAATTACCGACAACTCAATGAAGCTTTACGAGTGGCTGCAGACAAATCTCGGCGAGGAGCTTTTTGAGATAAAGGTGTTCGACGTAGCCGCGTGGGATCAGGGCAAGGTCGACGGATATACGCTTATCTACCGCGACAACCATTACGCCTACGCGTTCTCTAACCCGCGCGGGCAAAGTCCGATGAAGCTTACTAACGACGAGATAAAAACCGCGTTCTCTGCCGATAACCCGGACTCTGAGCCTCAACGCGAGGTCACCCCTACTATCGAAAACGATTAAACGCGGCTATATGCTGCAAATCAACAAATAAACAATGACATAAAATATACTCAAACGGAGGTTTTGAAGATGAAAAAAATACTTGTATGCGAAGACGAATCCGCCATCCGCGACTTTGTCGTGATCAACCTTACCCGCGCGGGCTACGATGTTGTAGAGGCGGACTGCGGAGAAACAGCCCTTAAAAAGTACGACGAGAACGACGGCGAATTCGACATCGCGATCCTCGACGTTATGATGCCCGGAATGGACGGCTTTCAGGTTTGCAAGGAGCTGCGCAACCGCAACGGCGGCATCGGCATCATTATGCTTTCGGCAAAAACTCAGGAGATGGACAAGGTAACGGGCCTTATGCTCGGCGCCGACGACTATGTGGCAAAGCCCTTCTCCCCCAGCGAGCTTTTGGCGCGCGTTGATTCGCTCTACAGAAGAGTAGCTCTCGCTCAGTCAAGATCAGAGAACAACTTTAAAGAAGAGCTTAAATCGGGCGACTTCACACTCAATCTGCGCAACCGCGCTCTGCTCAAAAACGGCAAGATGATCGAGCTCACACAGGTCGAGTTCCAGATCATGGAATACTTCTTCTCAAATCCCGGCGTTGCGCTCGACAGGATCGACATCCTCAACCACGTTTGGGGCGACGCGTATGTAGGCGAGGACAAGATCGTCGACGTTAACATCCGCAGACTCAGGATGAAGGTAGAGGACGAGCCCTCCAACCCCAAGCACATCATCACAGTTTGGGGTCTCGGATACAAGTGGGACTCAGGTGAATAACGCAGAACCGCGTTATTCAGTTGAGATTGAACTTCGTTCAAGTTAAAAGACTTCGTCGTTAAGATTGCGCATACGCGCAAGTTAAGAGACTTCGTCGTGAAAAACAATTAACTTGCGAAGCAATCTTAACATTCACAAAGTGAATTCTTCACTTGCGACAGCAATCATAACTTTTGCGAAGCAAAATCATAACTATACAAGAAGGGATGGTGACAACAGAATGTTCCACGGCATTACCAAACGCTGGATGCTCAATACTCTCAGCGTTATTTTGACCATTATAATTCTGATTGTCGTCACCCTTATTTTTGTTGTGAACTATCTGTTCCAAAGCGGCGTCGAACAAAACCTTGCCTCAACGGGTAACGAGCTGAGTATCGTTTTCTCGGGCTTTCAAAGTCCCGGTCCGACCGAGTTCACCTCTGCCGCCCGCGATTATGTCGAAAACTTTGACAAAAAAGAGCACGTGGGCGTTATGGTCCTCAACTCATCCGGCAAGGTCGTATTGACCTCAACGGGCTTTATCCCCGAGGAGGATGAAAAGTTCACCGACTTTGACGAAGCCGTCGCAAGCGAGGACGGCTACGCCTTTTGGAACGGAAAGCTGCTCTCGGGCGAACCCGCAATGAGCGAGACAAGGGTCATCAAGGACCCCGACGGCGCTGTTGTGGGCGCGATCAGGTACATAGTCAGTATGGAGCCCATGAACAGCAGGATAATGCTGACCGCGAGTATCATCATCGCGATCGGACTTATCATTTTAGGACTGGTAATCATCTCGGGACTGCTGTTTATCCGCTCTATCGTTAAGCCTATCCAGAGGCTTTCAACCGCGGCGGAGCAGATCGCTCAGGGCGATTTTTCCGCGTCGGAGAAGATCGAGCACAAATACGACGATGAGATCGGCGACCTCTGCGACGCCGTCAGCGATATGGCCAAGGATTTGCAGACCACCGAGCAGATGAAAAACGACTTTATCTCCCGTGTATCTCACGAGCTGAGAACTCCGCTGACCGCCATAAAGGGCTGGGCGGAAACGATGCAGCTCAGCGAACGCGGCACACTTGACCGACGCACCTTTGACAAGGGTATGGGAGTAATCATAAAAGAAAGCACAAGGCTCACGAGCATAGTTGAGGAGCTGCTGGACTTCGGCAGGATCCAAAGCGGCAGAATGGTCTTGATGAATGAAAAAATGGACATTCTCGCCGAGTTTGACGAGACCGTATATATGCTCAAGGAGCGCGCCGTTGAAGAGGGCAAGCACCTGCTCTATGACGAGCCCGAGGTTGTTTATCCCCCGATCTACGGCGACCGAAACAGACTTAAACAGGTGTTCATCAATATTCTTGACAACGCGCTCAAATACACGCCCAAGGGCGGCGTGGTAGCGGCGCAGGTCATCTATTCAAAGGATGAACCCGATATCATAAAGATAGTAGTGACCGATACAGGCTGCGGAATTTCCGCCGAGGACTTGCCCAGAGTCAAGGAAAAATTCTACAAGGCTAACCAAACCGTCGGCGGCTCGGGCATAGGACTCGCCGTTGCCGACGAGATCATGAACCTCCACCACGGCTCGCTCGACATAGAGAGCGGCGAGGGCGTAGGCACGACCGTGACCCTCACCTTCCCCATCTACAAGGAAGGCGCGGAGAATATACGCAATGAGGTAGTTAAAATATAGAGTTAATTTGTAGGGGCGGGCATTGCCCGCCCGTGGATAACCGCAAAGCTTTCCCAAAACCCGCGGGCGAGCAATGTGATTCCCCTATCAGGGGAAATGGGCGAAGCCCAAAAGGTGATTCCCTTTTTAAGGGAAATGTCACGAAGTGACAAAAGGTTTGCCGACGTGCTAAGGTTGCCGACGTGCGGCGGCAGCGCGCTGATCGAGGGCATTATGATGAGGGGACCTAAGAAAAGCACGGTCTGCGTTCGCACGGGTCCGGATGAGATCTACTCCGAGGACGTCAGCATCACCACCATCCCCTCCAAATATCCGGTATTCAAAATCCCGTTTTTAAGGGGCATCGCGGGTCTGATCGACTCAATGCGCCTGAGCTACAAATCGCTTATGCTCTCGGCAGACAAGGCGATCGACTCGGCAGAGATAGAGGAAGAACCCTCAAAATTTGAAAAATGGCTCGATGAAAAATTCGGCGACAAGCTCGTAAAAATACTTATGGTCATCGCATCGGTTATCGGCGTAGCTTTCGCGATCGGGCTGTTCTTCTTTTTGCCGTCATTCCTGTTCGATCTGTGCGGAAACTTCATCCCCGCGTTCAGGGTCGACGAGGCAAGCGGCAACGCCGAGCTGGTAAGGCTCTGGAAGTCGATTTTTGAGGGCGTGCTAAAGCTAATCCTCTTCTTCTCATACATCATCATCGTATCGCAGACGCCCGATATGAAGCGCGTGTTTATGTACCACGGTGCGGAGCACAAGACAATTTTCTGCTACGAAAACGAGGAAGAGCTGACCGTTGAAAACGTAAAAAAGCAGACTCGCTTCCACCCCCGTTGCGGCACAAGCTTTATGGTAATTATGCTGATTATCGGCATTTTGGTTGGTCTTTTAATTCCTGCAAATCCGTTCGGAATCGCGTTTTTAAGACCTGTGTTTAAGATTTTGCTCATTCCGCTTGTGTGCGGACTCGGCTATGAGCTGATTAAGCTGTGCGGCAAGCACGACAACGTTTTGACAAGAATTATCGCTGCTCCCGGACTTTGGGCGCAGAGAATTACCACAAAAGAACCAAACGACGATATGATTGAGGTCGCTATCAAGGCGATTGAGTCGGTTATCCCCGAGGACGGTTCGGATATTGTCGGCGGCTGCGGATGCTAAAGGATTTATACTTAAAAATACGCGGTATCCTCTCGGAAGCCGAAATTGAAGCTCCCGGGCTCGAGGCAAGGCTTTTGATTGAGGGCGTGACGGGTATGAACCGCGCTTCTCAAATTGCAAATTCAAATTCGGAAATAAGCGGAGAAATTCAAGAAAAGCTGATATCTATGGCGCAAAAACGCGCC
>CACYQK010000030.1:0-12613 GCA_902776495.1 uncultured Ruminococcus sp.
ATGTTGTGCATATCGCAAAGGCGAAGCATATTCATATCGTTAGGCTCGTTGGGCTTGGGGCTGAGCGGATCTCTGAAGAAGAGAAGCATATCGATCTCGTTGCAGGAGATACGAGCGGCGATCTGCTGGCTGCCGCCCTGCGAGCCCGCAAGGAACTTTTGGATCGTGAGGCCTGTCGCCTCTGAAACCATCTTGCCTGTTGTACCTGTAGCGCACAGGTTGTTGCGGCTCAAAACGCCGCAGTAAGCGATGCAGAACTGCACCATTAATTCTTTCTTTTCGTCATGTGCTATAAGCGCTATATTCATATCCAAAATCCTCCAATCTGAATAAAAACTTCTAAATCATACCTTTGAGTTCAAGCGGTACAAGATTCCCCTGCAACCTACCCGAGAGGCGGTCAAATACCGCAAAGTGGTATCCCGAGCTGATCCCCGCCGCGCCGCGCTGCATTACGACCGAGATGTTCAAATCAAACGGAACAACGGCGATAAGCTGGGTCTGCGATGCGTCGATCACAGCGTCAAGGTCGGGATAGAACCCAAGCTTTTTAAATAGCTTTTTGTCAAATCTGTTGATGATCAGCCTTACCTGCGAGACCCCGAGAGCGTCGAGCTTGTTCCTGACCTTTACCGCTCCCCTTACGCTTGTGGGCTCGGCGTTGGTAACAACAAGAGCCCTGTCCGCGGGTGCGGCAGCGGTGACGAACCCCGAGCCGATGCCGGCAGGCGAATCTATTATTACATAATCAAAATTATCCTTGACAGCGTCTACAAGCTGGGTAAAAACCGATGGGCTCAGCTCGTTTTCCGCGTCAAACGGAGCCGCCATAAGATAAAGATTTTCGTTGTGTTTGCTTTTATATACAGCCTCGCCAAAGGCGCAGTTGCCGCAAACCGCGTCGGACGCGTCAAAGAGTATCTCCTGCTCGATGTCAAGCATTATATCAAGTCCGCGCATTCCGCAGTCGCAGTCGATCAGCAACACCTTTTTGCCTTGTTTTATCAGAGAAACCGATAAGCAGATGCAAACCGTCGACTTTCCTGTGCCGCCCTTGCCCGAAGCAACAACGATAACATTATTCATAATTACAATACCTCTTGTCTATTCTATCACAAATCAGTCAAAAGGGCAACAAATCTAAATGATTTTATCATACAAACTTTCCGCGATTATTTTGGTCATTGTGTATAATTTTTGAACTTTTTTTGGTTGTTTTCGACTTTTTTTACAAAATATTTCAGTTTGAAAGCTTTTGCTCCCGCCCAAAATACTCATCGAGCAGGTCATTGGCTACCTGCATGGCGTACTTTCCCTTTACGCCGTTTTCGATCACCACCGCTATTGCGACCTCGGGTTTTTCAAACGGCGCGTAACAGATGAACACCGCGTGGTCGGAGCCCGCGTTTTCGGCAGTGCCGGTCTTGGCGGCGATATCGACCTTGTAATCTCCGAAAACAGAGTACGCCGTGCCCTCGTAATCCCTCGCCACGCCGCGCATGGCGTTTTGGACGATTTTCAGATTCTTTTCTGAGAACGTTGATTTTCGGGCGATTTGCGGCTTGCTGAAATCGCTAATAACTTCGCTGTTGTCATAGCTCGTGATCTTGCTCACGAGGTGGGTTTTTAGCCGCGTGCCGTTGTTCGCGAGAGTCGCGGTATATGTCGCGAGCTGTACGGGAGTAAAGGCGTTGTCGGACTGACCGATAGCCGCCTGAGGGGTGTTGCCCGCCTGCCATTCGCCGCTGTCGCGGCCTGCGAGCATACCCTCCGCCTCGCCGAATTCAACGCCTGTTTTTCCGCCGAGACCGAGCCTTTCGGCATAGCTGTCGATCCGTTTTATCCCAAGCCTGCGCCCCGTTTCGGCAAAGAACCAGTTGCAGGAGTGGATCATCGCCGACTCAACGTTTTGCGCGCCGTGATAGTGCATACACTCGACAACGCTTGACGGGTAGTAGTCGTAGTATTTTGTGCAGTAAAATTCCGTTTCTTTTTCTATCACTTTTTCCTCGAGCGCCGCCAGCGCCACGCACGGCTTGAATACCGAGCCGCAGGCAAAAACGCCGTCAAAAGCTCGGTCGAACATCGGCAGGCTTTCATCCTGCGAAAGCTTTATATAGTAGTCGCCGTACAGGCTGTATTTATTCAGGTCATAGGTCGGACAGCTCGCCGCCGCGAGCACGGAAAAATCGCGGACGTCGAGCATTACGACCGCGCCCGCAGAGCAGTCCTCGCCGACGTTCGATTCCGCATTGAGCTTTGACTGCGCTTCTCCCTCTGCCCTTGCCGCCTTGACGTTTTTTTCAAGGCTGACGGACGCGGTTTTTTGGAGCTTTTTATCAAGCGTCAGCCAAACGTTGTTCCCGCGCTTAGCAGGGCGCTTTATCTCCTCGGTCATTTCGCCGTCAGGGTCACGAAAAAGGAGCTTTTCTCCGCTTTTTCCGCGCAGCTCCTTCTCAAACGACGCCTCTATCCCGAACTTGCCGATTTTATCGTTCATACCGTATTCGCCGCTGTCGCAGTCCTCCTCTGTCACCGCGCCGAGCGCGCCCAAAATATGCGGAGCGAGGGTCGGGTCCTCCGCGCCGCGGACAAGGTACTGCTCAATGCTTACGCCGCTGAGGTTTTGGATGTGCTCCGCGACCGCGCCGACCGACTCTTTTTTGAGGTTATCCGCAAAAACAAACGGCTCGCCGACGGCGGTCGATTCGGGGATATTTTTATTGTAGCTGTTTCCGGTTTTTTTCATCAGCTCGGTCAGCGCTGAAATCGCCTTGTCAAGCCCGCTGCTGTCCGCCGAATTGTTTTGAACGACAACCCTGTATCGGGTTTGGTTGACAATCAATCCTTTGCCGTTTTTATCATATATCTGCCCGCGGGCGGGCTCGGATTTTTCCTCCGCCGCACCCGACAGAGAAGCGAGCTCGCGGTAGCCGTCTCCGCCGATGAGCTGCCAGTTTATCAGCCGCGCGGTAAACAGCGCGAAAAACATCAGGGTAACTGCGATGCAGACGGTGTAGGCGTTTTTGTACTTCTTCATTTTTCGCCTCCGGTTATCAGCCGGTCAAGAAAATACAGCGGTACCGCGCAGATAAATGTGATGATTATTTTGGATAAACCGTGCCGCGCAAACAAAACCGCGCTGTCGATTATCCCGTATGAAAACGCGCCAAACAAATAACTCGCCGTTATCACCGCCGCCGCGGAACAAAAAACCAATAATAACGCCGCGGGAGGCGTCGGTCTTAGTTTGCTTTGCAAAAGCGAGGGCACGATATAACCGCAAACCGCCAGTGCAAAGGCGTAAAACCCTATGCCGCCCGACGACAATATGTCAGCCAAAGCTCCGCAGACCGCGCCGAAAACCACCGAAGCGGCGGCGTCCTCACACGCCGATATAGACAGCGCCGCCGAAATCAAAAGAAGCGGTCTGCCTCCGAAAAGCTCCGGCAGCAAACTGACTGTACCGCCAAGCGACGCGATGGCCAAAAGCTCAACGGCGATCGCGGTTCTCCTAATGACTCTGTTGGTTTTTCGCATTTATTTCTCCCCTGCCCGAAAAGTCGGTGATGACCGCTACGCTCTCAACGCTTTTTATGTTCTCGTAGGGCTCAATTACGGCATACGGCGAGGAGTCGAACATATCTTGCTCAACGCTCGCCACCCTGCCGATGATAAGGCTTTCGGGGTACACGCCGCCCGTGCCGAGGGTCGTTATCAGATCGCCCTTTTTAATTTTGTTGTTCTCATCGACCAGCTTCAGCGCGGTTTGGTTTTTGTCGCTCAAGTCAGCCGTTCCGCACACTACGCCCCTGTCGCCCGACTGCTTGTCCGCGGCTCCGACATTTAGGCTCGGCGAGAGGACAGTCGTAACATAAGCGGTCACAGGCTCTGCGCGCGTGACCTGCCCGACCAGCCCGTTTTCGGTGATGACCGCATCGCCCGCCTTTACTCCGTCGGATGATCCTACTCCGATAGAAAACGCGCCGAAGTCGTCATAGGCGTTGCGCGCGATGACCTCGGCGGGCACTAACTTATAGTCGCGGTTTTTGTGCGAAATTTTAAAATATTCAGTTAGCTTTTCATTTTCTTTTTTTAAGCCGAGGTAATCGACAAGGCGTTGGCGCAGTTCTGCGTTTTCTTTTTTGAGCGCTGCGACCTCGTCAGTTTCCGCAGAGTCGGGTGTGGATTTTGCCGAAGCAGTCAGGCTCGAGATACCGAGCGGCAGCAAATTGAGTCCTCCCGAGATAAAGCCCGTTTTGCCCTGCGACAAAACGCCCGTCAGCAATAGGATAACGAGCGTGATGATCAAATATTTAAGGCTTTTATTTTTGGGCTTTTTCATAGCGCGGCCGCCCTTCTGCGCGATTTATGAGGGCGGACGAGCCGCTTGCCCGCGCCGTTTACAACGCAATCGAGCGGATTCGGCGCGATTTTTACCGGCATACCCGTCTGCTGCATTATGAGCATATCTATCCCCCTTAGCAGCGCGCCGCCGCCCGTCAGCATTATCCCTCGGTCGATGACATCCGCCGAGAGCTCGGGCGGTGTTTTTTCGAGCGTTGTTCTGACCGCGTCGATGATGACCGAGAGCGGATCGCTCAGCGCGGAACGTATCTCCTCCGCGGTGACGGTGATGTCTTTTGGCAAACCGTCAACCAAATTCCGACCTTTGATGACCATTGACTCTTCGGTGTCACACGGAAACGCCGAGCCGATCTTGATCTTAATTTCCTCGGCAGTCCGTTCTCCGATCAGCAGGTTGTATTTTTTCTTGATATAGCTCTGTATCGCCTCGTCAAATTTGTCGCCCGCGACCCTTACCGAGCAAGAGGTCACTATGTCGCCGAGCGAGATGACCGCGACCTCGCTGGTTCCTCCGCCAATGTCAACAATAAGGCTTCCTGTGGGCTCGTCCACAGGCATTTCGGCGCCGATAGCCGCCGCCATGGGTTCTTCGATGAGGTTTACGGGAGGCCTTGCGCCCGCCTGATACGCCGCGTCCTCTACCGCCTTGCGCTCAACCTCGGTAACGCCCGTCGGCAGGCAGATCACCACCCTTTGGCGGCTCAGAAATCCCGGCTTTACCGAGCTTTTTATAAAGTGCTGCAGCATCTTCGCGGTCACCATATAGTCCGCGATCACACCGTCCTTTAGCGGTCTGACGGCTACGATCGAGCCGGGCGTGCGGCCGATCATCTCCTTTGCGCGCGCGCCGACCGCGAGCACCTCATCTGTGCGGGTATCGACCGCCACAACAGACGGTTCGCGCAAAATAATACCCTTGCCTTTTAAGCAGACAAGGGTGTTGGCTGTTCCGAGGTCGATACCGATGTCCTTTGAAAACGAAAGCATTTTGAATTCTCTCCCTTTTTTAAGAACATCATACTATATCGTTGACGTATAAATTGTCGAAACGTGATATTTATTTTCTTCCGCTTGAGCCGAAGCCTCCCTCGCCGCGGGCAGTGTCGGAAAGCTCATCAACCTCAACCACGTCGGGAGTGAGCACGGGCGCGATGACCATCTGAGCCACGCGCTCAAACGGCTCGATAACATAGGGCTTGTCCGAAACATTGCAAAGACCCGCGCAGACCTCGCCGCGGTAGTCGCTGTCGATGACGCCGACGCCGTTTGACAGGCAGATTCCGTGCTTGACGCCGAGTCCGCTGCGCGCGTAAAGAAAGGCGGCGCAGGTGTTGTCGGGCAATTCGATCGCGATACCGGTTGGGATAACGGCAAGCTGACCGGGCGCGAGCGTCACGCTCTCATCAATGCAGGCGTAGAGATCCATTCCCGCCGAGCCGTTTGTCGCTCTGTGGGGGATCTTGGCGTTTTCTTTCAGCTTTTTGATTTTAAGTTCCATATAGATCATCCTTCATTTCTTGCAAATTTTGCATAATTATTGCATTTTAAAATTTATATTTCCAAACTGAAATTATCCAGCGGAAAATTAACCGCCGCCAAATTTCAGAATAAGAAAATTGTAATTTTCTTCTAAAAAAATAAACCTGTTTTTGACATATTGAACAATTCATTCCACACCACGCTTGTATAAACCGCGGGTGAATTTACCGTTTAACATTGAAAAGCGGTTAAAATCGGGGGTTCTTTCCACGTTTTCCACATAGTTTTCCACAGTGAAGCGGTGAATATCAAAATTTACGGGCAGTTGTTTATATTCCTGCGGAGCAATATAAACCGGTACGCAATTGAGCACCTCCGTGCAGTTTCCGTCGCATTTCAGGAAAAATCTTTTTCCTTTTCTGTCCGTCATTTTTGACTGATTTTTGCAGGATTTACAATTTTTGCCATCCCCTTTGACAGGACAGCTTCGGCAAAGCATAAGCGGCAGGTGGCCGTAGCTGATTATGCCCCTCGGGATACTTCCGCCGAGCCGGATTATCCGCTTGAACGTCAGCTCAAAGCTGAGCTCAACGTCCGTCAAGCCGTATTCCCGAGCCCAGAGCAGGTCGTATGTATTGACAAGGTTCAGCCCGAATCCGCCGTGGAGCGTAAGCCCGAGCCTTTTTGCCGTGTACAGCGCGCCGATGTTGTGGCAAAGCGCGTCCGTTATGCCGATCTCCTTTGCCCTTTTCAGCTGAGTTTCTATCTGCTCTTCCCTGCCGAACATTCCGCGCGGGATTTCTACTCCGATGTTGTACCCCTCGGTTTTGAGGCGTTCAAGCTCGCGAATATCCGAAAACAGCGGCACAAAAACAAGCTCATATCCCTTGAACGCAGGGCTGATTTTCGTTCCGCGGACGCTTGCGCGGGTTTTGTCATCGGATTTATTGTACGGAGCAAAATCGCCGCTTATATCAACTTCGTTTATAGTGTAGTGGTGCGCAGTTCCGCGCAGGCTGTCAAGCTCATCGGTACATTCCCTGCGCAGGGAATTGAGCGCCGAGATAGGTATCGAAACGTCATCGTCAACCTCTATGTATATTTCGTTGACATTATAAGCAGTCGAGCCCGTTTTACTTAGCTGGGCTTTGCATTTTTCCGCGCTCAAAGCTACATTTTGAGCCTGCTCGCAAATAACGTCCGATTGTTTGGTAACCGTATGCCCGCCGTCGCTGATTTTGAGCGTTGGGTTTTCATTCAGCCTCGCGGTAAACTCCATTGTAACGGGGATATTTTGGACCTCTTTGTTATACCCCGCGCGGATCTTTGAAAGCAGCTTATCGTCCGCGGACACAACGTCGTCCTTTGTCCGGGTGCCGAACATACCGCGCCCGATCCTGCCCGTATAATAGCCGTCGGTAAAGCCGGTTCGTGAGAACACCCCGCGCAAAAGCTCAGCCGTTTCATCGCTGACAAAGCCGAGGTCGCGCTGTTCCCTGCACGCGCTCACTGCCGCGCTGACGTACTCGGGGCGCTTCATCCTGCCCTCGATCTTCGCGGAGGCGACGCCGATCTCCTCGAGCTCGTTCAGGTACGGGATAATGCTGTTGTCCTTTAGGCTCAGCGCGTACTTGCCCTTGCCGTTAGAAACCGTAAACGGCAGGCGGCAGGTCTGGGCACAGGCTCCGCGGTTGCCGCTGCGCGATCCGATCATAGCGGAAAAATAGCACTGTCCGCTGACGCTCATACAAAGCGCGCCGTGGACAAAGACCTCGAGCTCAACGGGGACTTCGGCGGCTTTTTTGATCTCTTCCCTGCTCATCTCGCGCGCCAGAACAACGCGCTTGAACCCGAGCTCATAAAGCGCCCTGACGCCCGAAGAGGTGTGGACGCTCATCTGGGTAGAGGCGTGCAGAGGCAGGTCGGGAGCGATTCTTTGCGCCAGCCGCGCCACGCCCATATTCTGCACTATCAGCGCGTCAACGTCCGCCCTTGCGGCTTCGGTTACCGCCTGCTTCAAGTCCTCGAACTCGTCGTCAAAAACTATTGTATTTATCGTCAGATATAATTTAACGCCGTGGATGTGGCAGTAACGGACAGCGTCGCGCAGCTGCTCAAAATCAAAGTTCTGAGCCGAAGCACGCGCCGAAAAGCTTTTTCCGCCAACATATACGGCGTCGGCGCCCGAGCGGACGGCGGCGATAACGCTGTCAAAACCTCCCGCGGGCGCTAAGATCTCTATTTGTTTCATATTACTTTTTAAATTTATTTTTGTTTTGGTCGTCGTCAAAAAGCGAGACTTGGCGCATAGGCACATAGCCCATTATCTTCTCGTTCTTTTTGTCGCTGACCGCTTTGTTGAACTTCTTTTCGTTATCGTTACGCTTATTTTCCCCGTCCTTTTTGAGCCTTTCGTTCTCTTTTGTAAGGGCGGCAAGCTGATCCTCAAGCGCCTTTACGCGCTTTGTGAGCGCGGTGTTCTCGTTTATAGCGTCGGTCAGTCTTTCGCGATAATCGGCGATCCGCTTGTTAAGGTCGTTATTCTTTTTGATAAACTGATCCGCCTTTGCAACAAGGTCATCGTTTCGGGCTACCGCCTTGTTGCGGTCATCGCAAAAGTCCATCGCCGCGAGGATTGCGCAGTCGCGCACATCGAGCTGATTTGCCGAGCGCGAGGCGTTAAGTATGCTATCCGACACCTCATCGGCGACCTGACGGACATATTCCTCGCTGTCGGAGGTGATAACGATGTAACTTCTGCCCTCAAGCGAAACGCTTACTCTTCTTTTTTCCATAACGACACCTCATTTTTTATTGATTACATATGTATTTTATCATATTTTTTGTCAAATCACAATAGCGCTGCGCCATTATTCGACAGGGATAATATTACAATTGTATAACCATTTGCCAAACGGTTGAAAAAAACCTCGTTTTATGATAAAATGGATTGATTATTTAAGTAGATACCGCGGTATATATATCCGCGGATCGCGTAGAGGATTATTAATAACGGAGGGAATTTATGCCTGTTTCCTTTGATTCACAAAAAGTGTTTTACCGCGCTCCGTTCGGCGCGGTCGAGCAGGATACAACGGTTCATTTCAGGATACTTGTGCCCCGCCAGGAACACTCAAAGATAATTGAACTTTGCGTTAAATACGATTATGACTATAACTGGGAATACGTCAAGCTGCTCTGGTGCGGAAAGTTTGACGAAAACACCGAGATCTGGGAGGGGGATTTTACCCCCGACAGAACGGGCTTATACTGGTACTGCTTCAGGCTCTCCACCCCGAACGGCAACCGCTACCTTGTACCGAGCGACCCGTTTGAGAAGAGCAAGATCCAGGATCACCCCGAAAGAAGCTGGCAGCTGACCTGCTACAAAAAGGGCTTTGACACCCCAAAATGGCCTGTGGGCGGCGTTATGTACCAGATCTTCCCCGACCGCTTCAATTTCAGCGGCGAGGAAAAGGAGCTTGAGCGCACCGACTTTACCCGCAACAAAGACTGGTACGCCACCCCCGAATGGCGACCCAACGAAAACGGCGAGATAACAAACTCCGACTTCTTTATGGGCGACCTGAAGGGTATTACCCAAAAGCTCGACTATCTTGAACATTTGGGCGTGAGCTGTATTTACCTCAACCCGATCGGCGAGGCGTACTCAAACCACCGCTACGACACGGGCGATTACTCAAAGATAGACCCGATACTCGGCACCGAGGACGACTTTGTCGAGCTCTGCGCCGAGGCGAAAAAGCGCGGCATCCACGTTATCAACGACGGCGTGTTCTCGCACACGGGCTCAGACAGTAAATACTTCAACCGCTCGGGAAGATACGGTGACGGCGGCGCGTACCGCGACCAAAACTCACCGTACTACAGCTGGTACAAGTTCAACGAGTGGCCGAACAACTACAACAGCTGGTGGGGCTTTTACACGCTCCCCGAGGTCATCGAGACCTCGCCCGATTTTAACGAGTACATCAACGGAGAAAACGGTATCATCCGCAAATATATGCGTCTCGGCAACTCGGGCTGGAGGCTTGACGTTGCCGACGAGCTCCCCGATGAGTTTATGGAAAACCTCAGACGTTCCGTCAAGGCGGAGAACCCCGAGGCGATAATCATCGGCGAGGTCTGGGAGGACGCGAGCAACAAGGAAAGCTACGGCGCACGCAGGAAATTCTTGCTCGGCGACCAGCTCGACACCGTTATGAACTATGTGTTCAGAGGCGCCATTTTGGATTTCTGCCGCGGACAGGAAGCCCGCTACACTATGGCGGCGATAATGAGCGTTATCGAAAACTACCCGCGCCCCGTGCTGAGGGTGCTGATGAACTCGCTCTCTACCCACGACACCGAGCGAGCGCTCACCGTTATTGCGGGCGAGCCGCTCAACGGACGCGACAGAGAGTGGCAGGCGAACACTCATCTTTCAAAGGAACAGCGCGAGCGCGGCATAAAGCTGCTTAAGATCGCTGCGGCAATGCAGTTTACACTGCCCGGCTTCCCCTGCGTTTACTACGGCGACGAGGCGGGACTCGAGGGATACCGCGACCCGTTCAACCGCTGCTGTTACCCCTGGGGCAAAGAGGACAAGGAGCTTGTTGAGTGGCACTCAACGCTCGGTAAGCTCAGAGAAAGCTGCTCCGCGCTTTGGGACGGCGACTTTATTGACGCCTACGCCAACGGCAGAAGGATAGCTTATATCCGCCACGACAAAGAGAGCGCGATCTACTGCACCTTTAACCTCTACGAGGAGGAGGTCATCATCGATCCGCCGCCGGGCTATACGGACGCAAGAGTTATGTTCGGCTCGAGATACGAAAACCACAAGCTCTATGTAAAACCGATGAGCTGTGAGTTTTTGATCGTTGATCTGTGATTTATAATTCAATATTAATCGGGAGCTGTCATTTGAACAGCTCCCTTTTTGCAGAAAAACGGCTACCGCGGTTTGCGGCAGCCGTTGTTTTTTAACTTTAAACATACTGCTTGAGAAGGTTGATGTTGTATTTTTCGGTCGAGTTAAAGTCACCGGTCGTAAAGCTCGAATCGGGATAGTACCAAGGCTTTTTATTATAATAGCTCCTGATCGAATCGTCCTTGAAAACATAACCGTTTCTCGCGTAGATCTCATTGATAGCGTCCTGAGCAAAGTTGCCTGATACCGGAGTTCCCACCATACCCGAAAGGGTGTTTTGGATCTCGGCGCGCGTAAGTTGGCGTGTTGACGATTCGGGGAATACGAAATCGGATTCTCTGTATACATAGCCGGAACGGTAGTGAGGAACATATGTGTATGAGCCGCCCGAGTCCGACTTGCTCGACTGACTTGACTGGCTGCTTTCAGCCTTCTTCTTTTCGGTCACGGTTACGGTGCAGCTGCCCTTTACGCCGCCTTCTGCCTCGCAGTTGATTACAACAACGCCGGCTTTAACGCCCGTAACGATACCCGAATCATTAACAACTGCTACTGTTCCGTCGGACGGAGACCACTTGAGATTTGTCGCGGCAGCGTCGGAAGGAGATACGGTGGCGGTAAGCTGTACTGTTTTGCCTGCTTCTACCGTTGCGACCTGCGGCGTGACCGTTACTTTCTGGACGGGCTTGCCGTTTACCGTGACGTTACAGGTCGTTGACTGACCCGATTCGCTTGTAGCGGTAATGACCGCAGTACCCGTGGCTTTTGCCTTTACTGTGCCGTTTTCTACAACCGCAACAGAATCATCGCTGCTTTCCCATCTGACTTTTCTGTTCGCACTCTCGGGCACGATCGAAAGCGCCTTTGAATCGCCGACAGTTAGGGTAAGCTCCTTAGTGCTCATCTCAAAACCCTGTTGACCGCCTATGCTGCAGCCTGCAAACAGTGCGATAAGCATCGAAGCGATAATTATCAAAGATATGGTTTTTTTCATATGAACCCCTCATTTGCTGTTAATTATGACAAAGCGTCGCAAAAAACGCTTTTAGTTCTAATATTATAACATAAGACAACAAACTTTTCAATAGTTCTTTGTTTTTTTAGTAAATTTTAACCACATTCTTTGATGTGTCAATTCCGCATAATTTTCTCGTGCTCGAAAAAGTGCGCCCTCCTCCGGTTCACCCAGTAGCTGTCATCCTCGCTGATCAGCTCACGGTTGACACTCACCGCCGCCTTGTATTGCGCCGACTTTATCTCTGGTTTTATGGATTCGATCGTATTTAAGTATTCGTTGTTATTCATCAGCATTTTTGTTCCTCCCCAATAATCTAAAGCCATTGAATAAAGGCGGTTTTATCCGTACAATTATAACCTGCTTGTTTATAGAAGTTGAGCGTGCTATCGCTTTTTGAGCTTGTGAGCAGCATTATCTTGTAGCAATCAGCTTTGACCGCTAATTCTTTTGCGTAGTTCAGGCAGGCGGTTGCGTAACCCTTTCCTCTGTGATCAGTGTGTGTGACGACGTTCTCGATAAAAGCGTATGGACGGATATTTCGTGTCAGGTTTGGAATGATCACGCACACGCAGGACGAAACGAGCTTGCCGTTTACCTCGCAGACGATGATATGATGATTCTCGTCATTACAAATGGTCGCCCAAGTGTTTTGTAAATGCTCGCTGTTCTCAGGCACACCAAGCTCGTGCAGGTGGATGTATAATGCAAGCAGATCGCTTGTATCTCAATGCTGGCGGAAGCACAGGTAGACCAGACCACAATTAAAAAGATTGTTGGACACAAAGGTGCTATGACGATGACCGAAAAAGTGTACA
>CACYQK010000031.1:0-12368 GCA_902776495.1 uncultured Ruminococcus sp.
CGGGCTGAATATCGACTACTTCCCGACAAACTTTGTCGTACAAAACGATTTGCTCTATTACATCGACTACGAGTGCAACGAGTATATGGACGAGTGGAGCTTTGAGAATTGGGGCAGAAAGTACTGGTCAAAAACGCCTGAGTTTGAAGAGTATTTAAAACAGCATTGAGCAAAAAAGCGGACAGCCTGAGCTGTCCGCCTTGTTGTATAAAATATTTATATTGTTTCTATCATCAAAAAGCTCTGCGGCTGCATATGTATTTTGCCGTCCTTTATTTCTGCCGAGCCGAGCTTGTAGATAACGTCGCCGTCATACCTTGTTTTGATCTCAAAGTCGCGGTCAAGCGGATTGAAGTACATAACAAGGGATCCTCTGCGGTAGGCAAACGGGACTTTTCCGGGCTCGAGCATAAACTCAAGCTCGCCGTTGCCTCTTAGGTCGGGGTACTTGTGTCTGAGCGTTATCAGGTCGGTAACTACCCTGTAAATGCTGTCGGGGTCATCCTTTTGATTCTCTACCGTCGGCACGTCCGCGCTTTTGTCAACGGGGAGATACGGCTCGTCGCTCTCGGAAAAACCGAGGTTTTTGCCGCTGTTCCACTGCATCGGAGTGCGCGAGCCCGTGCGAGAGAATCCGCCCTCTTTGCTGACTAAATCAGCCTGATAGCGCATACCGAGCTCGTCGCCGTAATAGAGGAACGGCACGCCCGGCATCGTAAAGATGAACGCGTTGACAAGCTTTATCGCCTGCTTGTCAAGATACGCGGTAACGCGCGGCATATCGTGGTTGTTTGTCATAAACGAGATATAGCCGTTTTCCTTTGTCATATTGTAGTTAGGCAGGTATTCGTCGGCAAACGCCTTGATATTGCCCTTGCCGTTTTTGTTGAACACCGCCTGATCGCCCCATTCGCCGTAGCGGAACAGCCTGCTGTAGCCGTTTCCGTAGTGGTCAAGGTAGAAATCCATATGGAATCCGCCGTCGTTTATAGCGCGCTGAGGATGGCACCACTCCGCGACCATAGCAGCCTCGGGATATTCCTTGTCAAGCATATCCCTAACGCCGCGCCAGATTTTGGCTGTGGCGACTTTTTGCTCGTCGTTTTTAACGAGTGAATCCGCCATATCGACGCGGAAGCCGTCGGCGCCCTTGTCAAGCCAAAAGCGCATAATATCCTTTATCGCTTCTACCGTCTTTTGGCAGTCGGGGTGATCGCACGGAAGCTGCCATTCGGGGTGGGTGATGTCATAAAAGCCGTAGTTCAGCGCGGGCTGCGAGCTGAAATAATTCACCATATAGTTGCCGTTTCGCTCACATATCCCGCACATCATTCTGTATTCGGGCGGAGCGTCCCATACGGTCTTTGTAAATATGTAGCGGTTAGAAAGCTCGTTTTCCGCTGCCTTTTTTGCTTCCGTAAACCACGGGTGAGTGTCGGATGTGTGGCCGGGAACAAGGTCGAGCAAAATCTTTATTCCCCTTGCGTGAGCCTCGTCAAAAAGCTCAACCAAGTCCTCGTTCGTTCCGTAGCGCGGGGCAACGCGCTTGTAGTCGCGAACATCATAACCCGCGTCCATAAACGGAGAATCATAAACGGGATTGAGCCAGATTGCGTTACAGCCGAGGTTCTTGACGTAATCGAGCTTTTGGATTATTCCCTGCAAATCGCCGATACCGTCGCCGTTTGAATCGTAAAAGCTCTGCGGATAGATCTCATAAAATACTGCGTCGTTAAGCCAGTTAGGCATAAAACCACCCTTTCATTTCAAGTTAAGATTTTGCTTTGCAAAAGTTAAGATATGCTTCGCAAAGTTAAAATTTCGCTGAGCGAAAGTGAACGGTTAAACTCTTCACGGCGACAGCCTCTTAACTTGAACGAAGTGCGATCTTAACGGCGAAGCTCCTTAACTTAAATATAACACTATTGACTGGATTTGGCAATATAATTCCCAATAAAAATCACTTGCGAAAAAGTATTTTTCGGCATACTATGGAATTAGCAGTTTATTTTTGGAGGACGACACTTTGACTGTTAACAAGCTGAGTGAAAACCGCGTGCTTATCGTGCTGTGCGAGCAGGATATCGCCGATAACGCGCTCGGTAAAGAGGGAATAGATTTTGACAACGGCGCGGCGCGGTCGCGCGTGATTTGGCTGACGCGCAGGGCGTGCAAAAGCTCGGGGATAGACACGGGCGGCAAGCGGGTGAATATCGAGGCTCTGCCGCTCGAAAAGAGCTGTTACCTGCTCGTTACCGTGGGAGCGGTCAAGCGGTACAGGCTGAAAAACTCAAACAGCGGATGCTGCTTTTGCCTCGGCGGCAGCACGGCGTTTTTGAACGCCGTCGAACAGCTTTACAGGCGGAACATCTGCTGCCGCAACAATTCCGCCTATAAGCTTAACAACAATTATTATTTGGTTTTTGATTACCCTACGCTTCCCCAAAGCCTGAGCAATATCCTGCTCGAATACGGCAGAAAACTATGCGGCAAATTCGCCGCCGCACGTATCAAAGAAACCGCCAAGCCGATCTGTGAGCGCAACGCGATCGAGGTAATAGGCAAAGAACTGATTTGAGTTAATATTGCTTTACAAAGCTATAAACTCACAACTCACGGCGAAGCCTTTTAACTTGCGCGTTAGCACAATCTTAACTCAAATAAACGCTCTCATTTCTCTGATATGCTCCTCCTCGGTGTCGAGCATCTTTTTGGCGAGCAGGGTAACATTTCGGTCGTTGCGGTCGTAATCGCGCAGGTGCTGAACCATTTTGTTGACTCCCATGGTATTGCCCTTAATCATCATCTCGGCGGCGTGGGAGGGAGAAGGGTCGCGGCGCAGGTCTCTCTGCGACGCGATTTTTGTCATTGTTTTTGCTACGGGGCTGATATGCTGCGCTTCCGCGCCGCGGCTGCGAAGCATTGTGTTTGCCACATGGTAGATTTTTCCGTAGCGCACAAGCTGCTCGCACAATACGCTGTCGACAGCCGCGCTGTTTTTTACGCCCTTGCGCACGTTTTTGATTCCGTGACACCCCATCTCGGCGTTTTGAAGAATGTAATTCAGCATTTCTACATCATTGATCATAAAATCACCTCTGGTTTTATGATTGGAAAAATAATTAAAAATATTCAGTTGAAATCAAATGATTAATTGTGATATAATAAAATGGCAGCCGCAAGGGCTGCCACTACATTATCCGTTTTCAGTTGTCGATTATCAATTAAACGATGATCTCTCCGTCAACAGTGCCTGCAAGGCCTGCGGCGTTGCTTTCGTCGGTGTCAACGTGCATCGCGGGAGCGTATTTGGGAGATACTCTTACAACGACATCCCCGAAGATAGTCTCTCTGCCTGTGCCTATACCGACCTTGGCTGATACTACCTGCTGATCCTTGAGTCCGAACTCCTCGGCAGTTTTGGGATCGAGGTGGATATGTCTTTTTGCGGCGATAACGCCCTGAGCTATCTCGACCTCACCCTTGGGGCCTACGAGCTTGCAGCCGGGTGTACCCTGAACAGCGCCCGACTCTCTTACGGGAGCTGTGATACCGAGCTTGCGCGCGTCTGTGAGCGAAACCTCGACCTGATCGTCGGGCCTTTCGGGACCGAGGATAGACATCGTCATCTCGCCTCTGGGGCCTACGACTGTGACCTTCTCAAAGCAGGCGAACTGACCGGGCTGAGAAAGATCCTTTTTGTTTGTGAGCTGATAACCCTCGCCGTAGAGCGCGTCGAGCGTAGCTCTTGTAACGTGAACGTGATGCGCGGAAGTTTCTACCATAATTTTCATAATTAATTACCACCATTCATTTTTATTATCGCTTAGCGATTCATTATATCTATTTTACTACTAATCAGGACAGATTTCAACCTTTTTAAAACATTTAAAGCATCCCCCGTCACTTGTTACAGGGGATGTGGCACGGCGTTTGCGCCGTGACGGAGGGGGCAAACGCTGTTTGTTGCGCCTACCTTTCCGAAACAACAAAAAGTAAAGTGAGGAAACAAAATGTACAATACTTGGGAAGAACTAAAGTCAGCCTGCCAAAATTGCAGAAAATGCGAGCTGTGCGAGACAAGAACGAACGTAGTCGTCGGGGTGGGCAACCCCGAGGCGGAGGTTATGTTTATCGGCGAAGGCCCCGGAGAAAACGAGGATTTGCAGGGCGAGCCGTTCGTGGGCAGAGCGGGTAAGCTGCTCGACAAAATGCTCACCGCCGTTGACCTTGACCGCAACAAGAATATTTACATAGCAAATATCGTTAAGTGCCGCCCGCCCAAAAACCGCGACCCCAAGCCCGAGGAGCAGGAGCTTTGCATTGAATGGCTGCGCGACCAAGTCCGCCTTATCAGACCAAAGATAATCGTATGCTTGGGCAGGATCGCCGCCGGCAGGATCATAAAGTCCGATATAAAAATCACCAAGGAGCACGGTATCTGGTTCGAGAAAAACGGCATACTTATGATGGCAATGCTCCATCCCGCCGCGATTTTACGCGACCCGCGCCGCAAGCCCGCCGCGTTTGACGATTTTTTGAAGCTCAGAGAAAAAATCAACGAGGTCTGCGAGCACACATATAACAATTAACAATTAACGGTGAACAATTAACAGTAGTGGCAGCCCTTGCGGCTGCCTTTGTTATATAAAGAGCAGAAAGAACCGAGTTTAACTGTAATTTTTTTCTTGTCTTTTTACCTCTTTTGTGCTATAATACTTTAGAATGGGTAAAAATATCAATGCACACTAACTTGAAAGGACAGTTTTTGATGATAAAACCAAATGTTTACCGTACCGTAAGCTGCGGTGAGTTGAGAGAAGAAAACATCGGACAGCAGGTCAAGGTTGCCGGCTGGGTAGAGAACATCCGCGATCACGGCGGCGTTATGTTCCTCGATATCCGCGATGAATACGGAGTTTTGCAGGTTGTTGTTCACAATGACGAGCTGCTCAAAAATATTAACAAGGAGTGTACCGTTACCCTCAGCGGCGAGGTCGTTAAGCGTGACGAGGACACTATAAATAAAAAGATCGCAACGGGCTTGGTTGAGGTCCACACCGACGACATCAAGGTGCTCGGCAAGTGCAAAAACGCTCTTCCGTTTGAGGTGGCAACTTCAACAAACACCTCCGAGGACGTAAGGCTCAAGTACCGTTACCTCGACCTCAGAAATCCCAAGGTGCACAACAATATCCTGCTCCGCTCAAAGGTCATTTCATTCCTGCGTGACAAAATGCAGGAGCTCGGCTTTACCGAGATCAACACACCGATACTTTCCGCTTCGTCACCCGAGGGCGCGCGCGATTATCTGATCCCCAGCCGCAGGCACAAGGGCAAGTTCTACGCTCTGCCGCAGGCTCCGCAGATCTTCAAGCAGCTCCTTATGGTGTCGGGCTTTGATAAATACTTCCAGATCGCTCCCTGCTTCCGCGACGAGGACGCAAGAGCCGACCGTTCTCCCGGCGAGTTCTATCAGCTCGACTACGAGATGGCTTTTGCCACTCAGGAGGATGTATTTGATATCGCCGAGCAGGTGCTCTACGAGGTATTCACAAAGTTCAGTAACAAAGAGGTTTCTAAGCCTCCGTTTGCGCGTATTCCCTTTGAAGAGGCTATGGTCAAGTACGGCACCGACAAGCCCGACCTCAGGAATCCGCTTATCATCAAAGAGATCAGCGATATGTTCGTAGAGACCGACTTCGCGCCCTTCCGCAAAAAGTGTGTACGTTCTATCAACGTTCCCGGCGCGGCGGCGCAGAGCAAAAAGTGGTTCAAGCGTATGGAGGAGTTCGCGCTCTCCATCGGTATGAAGGGCTTGGGCTATGTCAAGGTAAACGAGGATATGACCTTTGACGGTCCTATCGATAAGTTCTTAAAGCCCGGCGACCGCGAGGAGCTCATCGAGCGCAATTCATCAAAGGCGGGCGATGTTATCTACTTCATCGCCGACACCGCGCAGGAAGCTCCCAAGCTCGCGGGTCAGATCAGGGCAGAGGTAGCAAACCGCCTCAAGCTGATCGATGAGAGCAAGTTTGAGCTCTGCTTCATTGTTGACTTCCCGATGTACGAGCGCGACGACGACGGCAAGGTAATATTTACGCACAATCCCTTCTCGATGCCCCAAGGCGGCTTGGACGCTCTGCTCAACAAGGATCCCGAAGAGGTCTTGGCGTACCAGTACGACATCGTCTGCAACGGCGTAGAGCTTTCCTCAGGCGCGGTCAGAAACCACGATATCGACATTATGAAAAAGGCGTTTGAGATCGCCGGATATTCCGAGGACGACCTCAAGGCGAAGTTCACTGCGCTCTACAACGCGTTCCAGTACGGCGCTCCGCCGCACGCCGGTATGGCTCCGGGCGTTGACCGTATGATAATGCTCCTCACCGATGAGGAGAACATCCGCGAGGTAATCGCGTTCCCGATGAACTCCAACGCTCAGGACGTGCTCCTCGGCGCGCCGAACGAGGTAACCGAGCAGCAGCTCCGTGAGGTTCATGTTAAGTTAAGGTGATTTAGGATTTAAAAATGTAGGGGCGTGCAGTGCACGCCCGAGGGTAACAGCAAGCGTTGTGTAAATCCTGCGGGCGAGCAATGCTCGCCCCTACAATTAATCTATAAAAAGGATTGATACTATGGTAACAAGAGAAGACGTAGAAAACATCGCCCTGCTTTCAAAGCTTTTTGTTCCCGAAGAGGAGCTTGACGGGCTTACGCAGTCAATGCAGGAGATAGTCGACTTTGCGGATACTATCAACAACGCTCCCGCAAGCGACGAGGGCTTTGACAACATCAACAACCTCTCAAACGTGTTCCGCGAGGACGAGGTCGTGGAGTCTTACCCGAGCACGGAGATACTCAAAAACGCTCCCGAGCAGGCAGAGGATCATTTCCTCGTGCGCAACAGAGAATAAGGCGGTGTAAGTATGGGTTCTATTGCTAAAATTCACGATATGCTCGTCACAAAGCAGGTCTCCTGCGCCGAGCTCACAAAGAGCTATCTTGACGAGATCGAAAAATCAAATAATGAGCTTAACGCTTACGTTAACGTCACTCCCGACGAGGCGCTAAAGACCGCCGAAGCGGTCGATAAAAAGCTCGCCGCGGGAGAAGAGATCGGTATGCTCGAGGGCATTCCGATGACACTCAAGGATAATATCTCAACAAAGGGTATCGAGACCACCTGCTGTTCAAAGATACTCACAGGCTACAAGCCGATTTATAACGCCACCGTCTGGGAGCTTTTGCAGGCGCAGAACGCGGTTATGCTTGGCAAAACCAATATGGACGAGTTCGCAATGGGTTCATCCTGCGAGACCTCATATTTCGGCGGAGCGGCTAACCCTTTTGATACAAATCACGTTGCGGGCGGAAGCTCGGGCGGCGTAGCAAGTGCGGTCGGCGGAAACATCGCGGCTTACGGACTCGGTTCGGACACGGGCGGATCTATCCGCCAGCCCGCCTCATTCTGTGGAGTTGTCGGCTTAAAGCCCACCTACGGCGCGGTGTCGCGTTACGGACTTATCGCCTACGCGAGCTCGCTCGACCAGATCGGTCCTATAACCAAGAGCGTAGAGGACGCGTCACTCGTCTTTGACGCTATCAATAAGCAGGACAAGCGCGACTCTACCTCAAAGGGCGGCAGCGCGACCTTTGACACGCTTGACAACGACATCAAGGGTATGAAGATAGGTATCGCACGCGAGTACCTTGACGGCGTCCGCGACGACGTAAAAGAGGCTGTGCTTGCCGCGGCAAAGGTTTACGAGTCGCTCGGAGCCGAGATCGTCTACTTTGATTTGCCGGTTCTCAAATTCGCCCTTCCCGTATACTACATCATCGCCTGCGCCGAGGCTTCATCTAACCTCGGCCGTTATGACGGAATCCGTTACGGCTACAAGACCGAGCACTATAACGGTACTCACGATATGATCTGCCGCACACGTTCCGAGGGTTTCGGCGAGGAAGTAAAGAGGAGGATTCTCCTCGGCACATACGTGCTCTCCGCAGGTTACTATGACGCCTACTACAAAAAGGCGCAGAACCTCAGAGGAACGATCATCAGCGCGTTCAACAAGGCGTTTGAGAGCTGCGATGTTATCCTCGCGCCCACAGTGCCCATGACCGCGTTTGAAAAGGGCAACGCTATCAGCGACCCGATAGAAACATATCTCACCGATATTTGCACCGTTCCCGTCAATATCGCGGGACTCCCGGGCGTTTCGATCCCCTGCGGCTTCAACGCAAAGGGTATGCCAATCGGTATGCAGCTTATCGGCAAGAGCTTCGGCGAGGCAGAGATATTAAATGCCGCCTACAAATACCAGCAGGCGGCTCCCGATAAATTTATGGATACAAAGTGGGGTGTTAAGCTGTGAAATATGAGTTAGTTTCGGGTTTTGAGACCCACATTGAGCTTGCTACAAAAACAAAGATTTTCTGCGGCTGCACCACTCAGTTCGGCGGCGAGCCGAATACCCACTGCTGCCCCGTGTGCATCGGACTTCCCGGCACGCTCCCCGTGCTCAATAGGGAAGTAGTCCGCTTTGCGATAAAGGCGGGTCTTGCTGTTCACGGCGAGATCGCAGAAATCGCGAAAATGGACAGAAAAAACTACTGCTACCCCGACCTCTCAAAGGCGTACCAGATCAGCCAGCTTTACGCTCCGCTTATCATCGGCGGCTATGTTGAGCTTTCTAACGGCAGAAAAATCAGGCTCCACCATATCCACATCGAGGAGGACGCGGGAAAGCTTATCCACCAGCACGGCGATACCTATGTCGACTACAACCGCGGCGGCGTTCCGCTTATCGAGATCGTTTCCGAGCCTGACATCCGCTCGATCGACGAGGCGAGGGAGTATGTTGAAAAGCTCCAGCAGGTAATGCGCGCAATCGGAGTTTCCGACTGCAAAATGCAGGAGGGCTCAATGCGCTGTGATGTAAATATCTCAGTCCGTCCCGAGGGAACCGAGGAATTCGGTACCCGTACCGAGATCAAAAATATGAACTCGATCAACAACATAGCAAAGGCTATGGAGTACGAGTATGACAGACAGGTCGATTTGATTGAGAGCGGCGGAAAAGTAATTCAGGAGACATTGCGTTATGACGACGCAACCGGAACGACTTCTTCTATGAGAAGCAAAGAGGACGCGCACGATTACCGTTACTTCCGCGACCCCGACCTTGTTACTATCAACATCTCCCGCGAGGAGGTAGAGGAGCTCCGCGCCGAGCTTCCCGAGCTTCCCGCCGACAGATACAGAAGATATACCGAAGAGCTCGGACTTCCCGAAAAGGACGCGGCGCTGCTCACCAAGTACAGACGTATCAGCGAGTATTTTGACGAGGCTTGCGACGGTGTAAAATCACCCAAGACCGTGTCAAACTTTATCATCGGTCAGATCTTCCGCAGGACAGAGACCGAGGCTGACAAGGAAGTATTTGACGTAGCGGTCAAGCCAAAGCACCTCAACGAGCTTGTAAAGCTGCTTGACAGCGGCAAGATCCGCAACAACCTTGCAAAATCAACGCTTGAAAAAATGCTTGACTCCGGCAAGGGCGCGCTCGAATTTATCAGCGAGAGCGATATGGGCGGACTTGATGAAAATGCTCTTAACGAGCTTTGCAAAAACGCGGTCGAGGGCAACCCAAAGGCTGTCGACGACTACAAAAACGGCAAGGAAAAGGCTATCAAAGCGCTTGTCGGCAACGTTATGAAAAACAGCCGCGGCAAGGCGGACGCCGTTTTGGCAGAAAGCAAGATCAAGGATATTATCAGTAATTTATAAACCAAACAAATGCGGGCGTGCTTAGCGCGCCCGTTGTTAGTAATATGAATAGAGGTAGTTTATGATTTGTCCGAATTGCGGAAGAACAGTATATGACGGAGAGAGCTCCTGCGTTTACTGCGGAACAGATCTGCGCGCGATCATGCGGAATAATTATAACAGAAATCAAGGCGCGCCTTATAATTCGGCTCAACCGCCCCAAAAGGTCAGGACGGTCGCCGACAAGGTGATCATGGTACTGCTGATGCTTTTGACGGCGTTTAACGCGGTTATACCCCTTTTTGAGTGGGTGAAGATCACTATTATAGATAAGTATCCTATCTTAAAGGATGTTCCGTTAGTGCCCGACGCTATCAAAAATTCCGAGAGCGGAAGCATATTCAAGTTTATACAACTGCTCGAGGATTTCCAAAAAACCACGGGAGCACAAATCAATAATATAGTACAAAAATATGATTTTTTAGATTTGTTCAAAAGCAATCTCACCGATTTAAATGTGCAGGTTGCTCGTATAGTGATACTACTGAAAGTTTTTGCAGGGGGTATGATAGCCTCAATGGTGTTTGCGGGCGTAATGATAATCCTCGCGCTGTGCTTTAAGTACAAAGCAGCCTGCATATTATCATTTGTTTCCGCGGCATTTATGTTTGCCTCATCACTCGGCTTTTATATTGTTATGAGCGGTATCCCGGCGGAAAACGGACTGACTGCTATGACTTCGTGGCCGGTATTTTCGATGATACTGTCGGTAGCGCTTGTGTTTATGACGGTGATCGCGCTTGTGATAGTAAGCCGCGCCAAAAAGAAACGCCTTACGGCAAACTCATATTATCATATGTAATCAAAAACGGTAACGACATCAAACGTCGCTACCGCTTTTTTTTCTGCGTATGTATTCTTCCTGAAGAGCTCGTGACAGTGACATTATCTCTTCAAAAAGCATTCGTGAGTACAGGTAGTACTTGCCGCCCTTTTGTTGTACCGCGTTCAAAATTTCCTCCTCGCGCTGTACGTTAAGGATCGGAACGTTGTTTTCATATTTGTATTCCGCAACTTCCTTTGAACAATCCATCCTGCGCTTGAACAGCTCGATTATCTGGTCATCAATGCTGTCGATTTCCGCTCTTATCTCGCAAATATCCCTCATATTTCCTCCTGAATAATATTAATCAACGCAATTGCCGCCGCCGCTTCAATAACAGGAACGGCCCTCGGAACGATGCAAGGGTCGTGTCTGCCCTTTATCTCAAGCTCGGTGTTTTCGCGGCTTTGCAAATCAACCGTTTTTTGCTTTTGCGCTATCGAAGGCGTGGGCTTTATCGCCGCCCTGAAAACAACCGGCATACCGTCAGTTATTCCGCCCAAGATACCGCCGCAGTTGTTTGTTTCGGTAACGACCCTGCCGTTTTCCATACGGAACGGATCGTTGTTTTGTGAGCCCCTCATTTTCGCAGCTTCAAAGCCCGCGCCGAACTCAACGCCCTTTACCGCAGGGATAGCGAAAACCGCCTTGGCGATAACGCCCTCAACGCCGTCAAACATCGGCGCTCCAAAGCCCGCTTCAACGCCTGTTATCGCACATTCAATAACGCCGCCTACGCTGTCGAGCTCGGCTTTTGCGGAGTCTACTTCATTTCGCATAGCCTGCTCAATGTCAGGGTTTATCAGCGCGAAGGACGAGGCGCTGAGCCTGTCCATAAGCTCATTTGAAACAGAAACCGGGTCGAATCTATCATCACTGACGCCGCCTATGCTCGCGATATGGGCGGCTATTCTTATGCCTTTTTTCTCAAGCAGCTGTCTGCAAACTGCGCCCGCGAAAACTATCGGAGCGGTGATCCTGCCCGAAAAATGGCCGCCGCCGCGGATATCATTCGCGCCCTTGTATTTGACAAACGCCGCGTAGTCGCTGTGACCGGGGCGCGGAGTCGTGAGCAAGCCGCCGTAATCCGTTGATCGGGTGTTGGTGTTCTCAATCACGGCGCAGAGCGGAGCGCCCGTCAGCGTGTCGTCGAGCATACCCGAAAGGATTTTCGGAGTGTCGCTCTCCTTGCGCGGAGTCGCGGTCTTGTCCCTGCCGGGTGCGCGGCGCGCCATTTGAGCGTATACTTGCTCCAAATTTATTTTTTCGCCTGCCGGCAATCCGTCTATCACAACGCCGATACCGTTGCCGTGGCTCTCTCCGAAAATTGATATTTTTATTTTATCTCCAAAGGTAGATGACATATTTATTCCTTCTTTTCTGTCATTGAAAACGTTATGTCCCGCCGTTAATCATACCCGGGGGAATTGCGGCGTTTTAAATAGGCGGAGTGGATGCAACGTCACGTTGCCCGTGGCTCTCTCCGAAAATTGATATTTTTATTTTATCTCCAAAGGTAGATGACATATTTATTCCTCTTGATCCATTATTTCTGATTTTCCGCCGACCGAATTATAATCATTAAAAAATTCCGGATAGCTTTTGTTGACGCTGAGCGCGTCGGTGCAGATTATCGGGTTTTGCGCGCCTGCCGCACAGACCGCCGCGGACATCACTATCCTGTGGTCGTTAAAGCCCTTTGCCGTGCCG